>VGWG01000036.1 GCA_016873675.1 Lentisphaerota bacterium
TTTCATGATTCGTATTCCTTAACGTCGTGACTAACCCACGAGTATCACGAAGCGTGCCAAGGTGCTGAACGAACCTTCTGATTGAACGTAACGCGTGTGATCGCAAGTGGATGCAGCAAACCATGGCCGGATGCTGCGCGATGATGAGAGTTGCGGAATCGCAACGGTCTGTAGATGAGAGTGTCGCATTTCAGCGACTCTACTTGGCCGCAGCGCGGGATCGGCCATCTCGCGCGGGATGGTCGATATTCAGGGCGCGCATTTTTCGGAAAAGCGTGCTCTTGTGGAGGCCAAGGGCGCGGGCGGTGGCGAGGCGGTTGAAGTCGTGTTGCGCCAGCGCTGCGCGGATGGCATGTGCTTCGGCGGCACGCGTCTGCGCAGCGATCGTGTCGCCCGTCGGGACAAGGGGTGCCGGTCGTTGACCGGTGAGTTCGGACGGAAGGTGATGGCGTTCGATCTTTCCAGCCCCGCACAAGACGAACGCTCGCTCGATGATGTTCTCCAGCTCGCGCACATTGCCGGGATAGTCGTGCGCCACGAGCAGCGCCATCACCTCTGGGGTGACACCAACCACCGCTTTGCCCTGCCGTCGATTAAAACGGGCGACGAAGTGATCGACGAGGATGGGGATGTCCTCCTTGCGCTTGCGAAGCGGGGGCAGCTCCAATTTGACGACATTCAATCGGTAATAGAGGTCTTCGCGGAACAGATCTTTGCGGATCAGTGCAGGCAGATCGCGATGCGTGGCAGCAATCATGCGCACATTCGCGTGCCGCGTTTCGGTGCCGCCGAGGGGCTCATAGGTTCGTTCCTGGAGCACGCGCAGCAGGCGCACCTGCATCGCCGGGCTGATGTCGCCGATCTCATCCAGAAACACGGTGCCGCCCTCGGCCAGCGCGAAGCGACCGGGCTTGTCGTGCACAGCTCCCGTGAACGCGCCCTTGACGTAACCAAAGATCTCGGATTCGAGCAAGGTGTCGGGCAAGGCACCGCAGTTGATCGGAACGAAGGGCTTGTTCTTGCGCAGGCTGAGGGTGTGGATGGCGCGCGCCAAAAGTTCCTTGCCTGTGACGGTGTCGCCGTGGATCAGCACGGTCGCATCGCTGGGGGCGATCTGCGGGAGGAGGTCGCAGATCCGGCGCAATAGGGCGCAACGGCTGACCAGATCACCCATCTGGCAACGCCCCTCCAGTTCTTTGCGCAGTTCCTCCTCCAGGCTGAGGTCGCGAAAGGTTTCCGCGCCTCCGGTGAGCCTACCGCATGCGTCGCGCAATATGGCCGTTGAAACGGAGATGGGAAGTCTGCGGCCGTCGGCATTGACAATAAAAGCAGCCTTATTGATGATGGGCTTGCCGGTTTTAACCGTTTGGCGGAGGGGGCAATCCGCCTCGCACATGCTCGCACGAAACACGTCTGAACAGGGCTTCCCAATGGCGTCGCGCCGCCGAATACCGGTAATGGCCACAGCGGCGCGGTTGAACGATGTGATTCGCCAGTCGGAGTCCACCGTGAAGACGCCGTCCGAAATGCTTTCCAGAATGCTTGTGGCCGCAGTGTGAAACGCATCGATCTTCGTTGCCCTGCTCATGGCCATGCTTCTCCCGTCCCCATCTCTATTGAGTAATTTATTATGAACCGATGTTTAAAACAAGTCAACAGACCCTCAGATCAAGGCAGGTGGCTTGCGGGTGACCGGAGGCTGGATGCAACCGAGTGAGTAGGGTGCGTAGCGGCACCTGATGCGAGAAGGTGATACTCAGTGTTGATCCGCAGGTTCGAGTCGTGTCGCCCGCTTCGTTGGTTGGTGCAAGCGGGCGCGTGGGACACTGCGTGACGGGTGGCGATCCCGCCATGACCGTCAGGGCGAACACCCACTTCTTTTTGACAGCAGCCGGGGCGAGCGTGGCGCGCCAGACATCGCCATCGCGTTGGAGGGAATGAGGCAGCCTGAGCGCATGGAGCCATTCGGATGCGGTCTGCGCCGTGTCGCGCGGTGCCGTAGAACAGGAGATCTGCCAGGTGGCCCGTGTGAAGTGTCCGGGTGTGACGTCAGACGGCACTGGCGCGGAAGGAAAGAGGGCCGTCTCCTGCGTCAGCGCGGCGAGCACGGGAGCTGCGTCCCACGCACGAAAGCGCAGCAGGGTTTCGCCACATGGGATGATCCGCTCACCGGCCGCCTCGCCCAGCGAGAAGACCGCTTCGTCAACCGTCAGCAAGGTGTCGATGAGCGCCGGATGTCGCGTGAGCAGACCTTGCAGAAGCCGGGCGGACACCCATTCGGGCGAGCGCCCCGCAAAGTCGACGGGCAGGCAGGCGCGGTGGTAGAAGGGGATCAGGCGGCGTTTGTCCGCTTCGATGCCTGCCACGGTCGCAATGAGCGAGGACGGGATAGTCAGCGTGCGGGACTGGTTGATGATGGACTGGCGTTCGGAGTCATCGGCGCAGGCTCCGCACGCGGAGCACGACGTGCCGAGGCAATATCCGGCATCCAGAAAACGGCGGGCCGCATCCCAGCGCGACGCGAGAAAAGCGTCGGATACCGCGCGTTGAATGAAGGGGAAGCAGCGGGCTGAAGAAACGGCGGCCTGTTGCGCGGGGAGCGCGAGGGCATCGGCCAGGCGATGCGCATCGGCTTCGCGCCAGGGGCTGTGAGTGGTGAGACCGTCGCACGCGAGGCGAACGACAGCATCGGCGTCGTCGTGAGTACAGGCGGCCAGGAGCTGCGTGGCGAGGTAATCAGGCCAGACGAGCGCGAAGCGGGATTCAAGCCGGTAGCGCCTGCAGATCGCCGCAACGCCGTCCACGCAGAAACGCCAGTCTGACTCGTTGAGGAAGAGGCGGTCACGGGCGAGGGGGGTGTTGGGCATGCGCACCAGCCGGCCGAAACTCAGCACGACGCGTGTGCAGGCCGGCGGCGTTCGCATCCAGCCGCTCAGGCGCGAACAGAAGTCGCCGAAAGCGGCCAGATCCGCCGGTGTCTCGTGCGCGGTAAGGATGTAGAACAGCTTGATTTCGCGCGCGCCCCGCTGAAGCAGGGTCTGGATGGCGGCGGCGATGGCATCATCGGCGAGGGACTTGCAGAGAAAGGCCCGCATACGGGGGCTGATGCCCTCGATGCCGAGCGTGAAGGAGCCTTTGCCGGCCGCGCGTTCGAGGTCCACAATCCCGGGGCATGCGGCGACGCCGTCAGCCCGCTGGCTCTTGAACGAAACGGTGTGGAAGAGCCGCGCGCAGCGCTCCACCAGCGGGCCGAGCTCCGCGTAGGTGTTGAGGTTGAAGGCGTCGAGCTCGATGCCGCGCGCGCCGCAGGCGGCCTTGAGGCTGCGGGCCTGCGCCAGGACATCGGCGAGCGCCCATGAACGATAGGGTTTGCGTTCATAGCCCTCGAAGCAGAACGAACAAAAGGCGGCGCAGCCGGCGCCCACAGAAAGGCGCGCGGTGCCCGTGCTTTCAGTATCGAGCAGGGGCTGGGGCGAGGCGAGGGGCGGCTTTCCGCGTGCCACGGCCTGTCGGATGGGCGTGTCGGGCACAACGCCCGTGACCCAGAAGCCGTCCAGCGCGTGAGCGGCACGGGTGAGGCGTTCGCGCTTGGAACCGGAAGCCTCCCGCCAGCGGCGCAGGAAAACGGGAAGGGCGTCCTCGGCTTCGCCAAAGAACATCGCGTCAGGGACGGCCGTGCCGTCGGTGCGAACGAGACAGTGCGCGGCAAACGCATTGGAGCCTCCGAGAAGGACGGGCGGGAACGTCTCCGGACGATCCGGCGCCCAGGGAGAAAGGCCGTTCGCGTGGAGCAGCCAGGGAAGGTTAACCGCCTCTTGCACGCAGGAATTGGTGACGAGGATCAAATCGCAGGTTGACCATTCGCGTCCGGTGAACGTTCCGATGACGCGCGGATCGCGCGTGGGCGGCAGGAAGGCGAAGTCAATCGCGGTGTCGGGATGCGCGGTCAGAGCCAGATCCGCCAGCACGCGGTGCGTGGAGGACGCGGCTGTGTCGCGGCAACTGGAGAGACGAAGGAAGAGCAGTGTCATGGGAGCAAACACCGTGTTTAGTTTATTGGCCTTCTCGGTCTGGGAGGCATTCATGAGACCCGCCTGCTTCACGGAACAATCCACACACAAACCCGGAAGCTCAGACTGCTCTCACGCCGTCGTTTCCAGCAGCTTGCGGGCGTGCTCGAGGGTCACGGAGGTCAGGTTCTTGCCGCCCAGCATGCGGGCAATCTCCTCGGCGCGCGCCTCGTCGGTCACCGGTGAGATGCGGGTGAGCGTGCGATTCCTCTGCACCGCCTTGCTCACCACGAAATGGACATCGCCGAAGACCGCGACCTGCGGCAGGTGGGTGATGCACAGCACCTGATGGGAGGCGGCAACGGTGCGCAGCTTGCGGCCCACGGCATGCCCCACTTCGCCCCCGATGTTGGCGTCGATCTCGTCAAACACCAGCACGGGGATGCGGTCGTGCCGGGCCAGCACCGTCTTGACGGCGAGCATGACGCGTGCGATCTCGCCGCTCGATGCGATGTCGCGCAAGGCGCGCATAGGTTCGCCAGGGTTGGGCGCAAAAGCGAAGGAGACGGCGTCGGCGCCGTCGGGACGCGGGGACACCGGGGTGACGTCGACGCCAAATCCGGCTCGGAGGAAGCCAAGGTCGCGCAGTTCCCGTGTGATCGCCCGGGCGAGACCGGCCGAGGCTGCGGCGCGGGCCTGGGACAGCACGGCGGCGCGGGTGGCGCGCCCGGCCAGGGCGGCGGCGATCTCCGCATCCAGGCCCGCAAGCCGCTCGTCCCGCGCGGCGAGATCGTCGAGCCGATCCCGGCTCTTCTGCAGGGTGTCGAGCATCTCCCGCACCGAGGCGCCGTATTTGCGCCTGAGCTTCTGCACCAGCGCCATCCGCTCCTCCAGTTGCTGCAGGCGGCCCGGATCGGCGTCAATCCGTTGCAGGCGTCCGGCAATCGTGCGGCCGAGTTCCTGCACCTGGGTGGCGGCGGACTGCAATTCGGCGCGCCAGCCCTCGGCATCGGGTAGCATGCGGCCCAATTCGAGCAGGCGGTGCTGCAAGGCCGCGAGGGTGTCGAAGGCCGATCCCTCGCCATCGGTCAGCCCGGCGAGGAGGGCGTTTCCGGATTGCAGGATCGCCTCGGCATTGGCCGCTTCAGCGTGTTCGCGGATAAGGTCGGTGTCGTCCGCCGGGGTCAGGCGGGCGCTGGCCAGTTCATCAATGACAAACTGAAGCCGGTCCATTTCGCTGGCGGTATCGGCGCCGCCGCCCAGCAGATCGGCGCGGCGGCGTTCGAGCGCTGCGACGGTGCGCCAGGCCTCGTCATAGGCCGTTCGGGCGGGTAGACAGCGGCCAAAGCTGTCGAGCAGGTCGAGTTGGAAGGCGGGATCGAGCAGCGACTGGTGGTCATTCGGGCCGTGGATGTCCACCAGCAGGGCACCGACACGCCGGATCGTCTGGACGGTGACTGCGGCATCGTTGAGCAGGCATCGGCCCGCGCCTGCGGCGGCGATCGTGCGGCGAATGATCAATTGTCCGTCCTCGCAGGGGGGCAGGCCGGACTCGGCGAGCACGGCATCCACGGCGGCGGGGGCGGCCAAGGCGAAGGCCGCCTCGACTTGGGCTTCGGCGGCGCCGCTGCGCACCAGCGACTTGTCCGCGCGCCCGCCCAGCACGAGATCGAGCGCGCCCATCAGGATGGATTTGCCAGCGCCGGTCTCTCCGGTGATGATGTTGAGACCGGCCCCGGGGAGAACCGAGGCCTCCTCGACGATCGCGAGATTGTGGACGCGAAGGAGGTTCAACATGACAGGCCACCCGGTATTCGCCGCCGCCTGTCGGAAGCGTGCAGGCTTTCCATTCCATAAGTGATGTGCATGCGATTCCCCGGAGGCTTGTGTCATTCCATGAACTTGCCTGTGTGGCGGAACGTGACCGCCATGGCGGTGAGGAGCGAGGCCAGATCCATCAGGCGCTCCTCCTGCTTGTCCATCCGCACCCGCAGCCCGAGCGAACGGGCACGCTCCACCACCTTGTCGAGCAGCATGCGGATATCATCCGGTGCCATCGCCGACCAGTCGGCGACACGGGTGATGAGCATGCGGCGGCGGCGGGTGATGAAGGTGGCCGCCTCGACGGCGGGGACCGGGGACCGGAATTGCGGAAACACGCGCTGGAGCTTGTCGTCGAGGTAGCCTTGGGCTTTGGAGCGGTAACGTTCGGCGCGCTGGCCGTAGTGCTCGGCGATCGTCATTGCGAGCGTCTCGATCGGCTGCATCAGTTCACCGCCGGTCACTGCGGGGGGGCGCGTGCGCAGGCGGCGCATCACCCGGTCCACGTACGCGAGCTTGCGCAGGGCGGGCCAGTTGGCGTAGCGCCTGCGCCAGCCCGATTTTGGCGTCAGCCAGACAGCAAAGGTTTCGGCGAAATCCTCGTCCGGATGCTTCTGGGCGTAGGTCGTCCGCCGCGCCTGACCGTGCGCCAGATGGCGGACGAAACGGCGGCTGAAGGGGTCGGTGTCGAAGGTGTCGCGGTAGGGCTCGGCGAATCGGCCAAACAGTTCGCTCCACTCCGGATCCTCCCAGAGGCGGTAGCCGTAGTTTACGGCATGGCCGGCTTCGTGGCGCAGGAGCATCATCACCATCTGCTCATCCTCGATCTCCCCGGTCTGCTCCTCCTCAATCCGCATCAGGCGTTTGTCGGCCAGATAGAACGGGATGCCGATCACCGGGACCCGGTTGGGGCAGCCCCAGCCATCGGTGATATAGAACGCGGGCACGAAGCCGATCTTGCGATCATGAAACTCCTTCTGCAGACGGTTGAGCGCAGGCAGGATCGGCGAGCGGGAGAGACGCAGATTGAGATCACAGAGACGGGTGTTCAGCAGTTCGTAACGAACCGTTTCCCACGCATGTATCAGCGAACGAAGACGGGCGGCAGCACTCATAGCGGTTTTCCGGCCGGGCGACGGGGTTCGGTGTTCAAGGTTCAGAAGCAACGGGGCGAAATCCGATCCGGCATTGGTTCTGATTGTCTCACGTCCGGCCCTTTTCGTCGAGTCCAGACGATAAACGCTTGCCTAAACAGCCCCTTTGACGCCACAATGAGACGCTCATGAACACACCGCTCGAACAGATACGCCAGCAGATTGCCAGGCAGGACGATGTGGTTGTCCGTCGTCTCGCGCAGCGGGCGGTCTGTGGCGTGGCGCCTGCCGGTTTTTACCCCGTCGGCTGGAGCGCGCCGACCTTTCGCCGCCTAGCGTCGGAAGCGGCTTTTCCGCCTGCTCTTGAATCCTTCCAGGCCCGGATCGAGGCCGGTTTCACCCGCTCCGTCCTGCCGCTCCTGATTCGGGGCGCCAGAACCGGGGCCGGGACGGAGGACGCGCTGCGCGCCGCAGACGCCGGCGCCATCGCCGCCATCGCCATCCGGCTCGGCCTCTCGCTGCAGGTCGCGGCGTGCAAGTTTGCTGGAAACGACACCCGCCTCCGGGCGGCCGCAGAGGCGGGCGACGCGGCCCAGATCGAGGCGTTGATCACCTTTCCATCGGTCGAACAACTCGTCCTGCATCGCGTCCGATCCTGCGCCGCGGAACACAGTCGCGCCTGTACCCTGCCGCCCCCCAACGCCGACTGCCTGCCCGCCGCCCTGGAGGCCATCTACAGCGGTTGGCTGATCCCCCTGTCACGCGCCATACAGGCCGCCTGGCTGATCCAGACCGCAGCACGGGATACCTGACTGCTCCGTGCTCCGTTCTCGCCGCAAACCCCATGCGTTTCTTCCTCTACAACATCCGTTATGGAACCGGGCGTCGCAAAAACCGCGCCTGGATGGATCTGTTGCGTAAAACCGTCAATCATCTGCCGCGGATCACCGAGCTGATCCGCAGGCACAATCCCGACGTCATCGGCCTGGTCGAGGTGGACACCGGCTCGTTCCGCAGCCGGGGCGTCAACCAAGCCGAGGCGATCGCCGAGGATCTGGGCAGCTATTTTCACCGCTGTGAGGTAAAATACTCCAAGGGCGGGCTGTTTGAACGCCTGCCCGTCTTTAACAAGCAGGCCAACGCCATTCTCACGCGTGGCGAGATTCACCGGGAGCGGTTCCACTATCTGAACTACGGATTCAAGCGCCTGGTCATCGAGCTGGAAATGGAGAAAATTAACCTGTTTCTCGTCCACCTGTCGCTCCGCTTTGGCACCCGCCAGCGGCAGCTCGCCGACCTGCACGATCTCGTCATGGCGTCGGCCAAGCCGTGCGTCGTGATGGGCGACTTCAACGCCCTGTCGGGTTCCAAAGAAATGAAGCTCTTCCTCGCCGCCACCGGCCTGACATCGGTCAATCCAAGCCACCGGCCGACCTATCCGAGTTGGCGGCCCGCCCGCGAGCTGGACTTCATCTGCACCACGGCCGACATTACACCCGTCCGTTTCGAGATTCTCGACTCGGCCCTCTCCGACCACCTGCCGATCCTCTGCGACCTGCGCATCCCCGGCGAGGCGTGAGGGTTCAGCCTTATTTCACATGGAGTCGGTGCGAAAGCACCGCCAGGCTTGCAGCCAAATCCTCGCGCTTGATGATCACCTCGGCGGGAACGACCAGCTGCACCGTCGTAAAATTCCATATGCCCCTGATCCCGCCGGCGATCATCGCATCCGCGACCGGCTGAGCCACCTCCTGGGGAACCGTCAGAATCCCGATGCGGACGTTCAGCCGCCTGACGACTTCGGTCAGTTTATCGGTCGCATAGACCGGTACGCCCGACACCCGCCGTCCCACCCGCCACGCGGCCAGGTCAAACGCCGCGACGATCTGCAGGCCGTGTTCGCGAAATCCGGTGTAACCGAGCAACGCTGTTCCCAATCGGCCGACACCCGCCAAAACCGTCGCCGTGTCATCGCTCCAACCGACATACCGCTCGATCCCCGTGATCAACGGATCGATGGGAAACCCCAGGCGTGGGGTGCCGCAGACACCCGCCCCGGCCAGGTCCTTGCGCACGACGATCGGGTCGACCTCCAGTATCCTGGCCAGTGTCGCGCTCGACGCGAAAACCTCACCCCGCGCGCGCATCTCCCGCAAGAGCCGCAAATAAAGCGGCAACCGCTTGACCCTGCGATCGCCGATTTCACTCTTTCTCGTTCCACCCATACACGCATTCCGGCTTATTTGCGAGGCGTGGTGTTCCGCGTCCGCCCCAACACGTGGGGATATCCGCCCACCCGAGGGCGCATTCACTTTACCACACCTTCGGAGATTCCGCATCCGCATTTTGTATGTGACAACTTCGCCGGTTACATGCTAACATCCACTGAAAGACCTGCTCATGCCATGCATGACGGGCAGGGATGGCGTGTGTGGCCGCCGGGAAACAGGGGTCATCGGCGGGATATTCCGGCACACAGCCAAGAAATGGGATGGATATGGCAAAAGAATTGGCGTTCGTGCTGATCAACCCGTATTCGATCCGCAAGTCGCGGACGGGGGGGATCATTGCGCGTTATCTCGTTCAGACCGATCTGAAGCTGGTCGGCGCCCGGATGTTTGGCGCCTCGCGGGAGCTGGCGGGCACGCTGGCCGACTATCTGGAGACCTATGATGCCGACGATCCGGATAAGTGCAAACTGCTCGCCGGATACGTCCGGAGCAATTACACGCCGGATTCCGTTCTGGGCCGATCCCACCGCAGTATGATGTTGCTGTTTGAAGGCGAGAACGCGGTCGCCAAGATTTATGAGATCACGGGGAGCCTGCGCCAGACGTGGGGAACCGGTCTGACGGTGCGCGACACCTTCGGCGACTTCGTGTGCGACGAGCAGACCGGGAAGATGCTCTATTTCGAACCGAGCGTCATCGTCGGCCCTAATGTGCGGGTTACGGGCGAGCTGCTTAAAATCTGGTGCCGTCAGTTTGAGTCCGAGGCCGGCATCGTCCGCGGCGCAAGCGACGTGCCCGAAGGGCCGGACGTGCATCGCACGCTGGTGCTGATCAAGCCGGAAAACTTCCGGCAGCCGTCGTTGCGCGCGGGCAACATCATGAGTCTCCTCTCCCGCGCGGGGCTGCGCATCGTGGCGGTCAAGAAGTTCGCCATGAGCGTGGCCCAGGCCGAGAAGTTCTACGAGCCGGTGCGGGCGAATCTGCGCCGCATTTTTCCCCTGATTGGCAAGGCGCGCGCCGCCCAGGCGCTGTCGACAGCATTCGGTCTCTCGGTCGATCCGGATCGGCTGACCTCGCTGTGCGAGCTGATCGCCCCCGATTTCGCCGATTTCGAGTTTGAGAACATCGTCGAGTTCATGACCGGTCGCAGACCCTCCTCATGCTCCGACGCGATCAAGCAGTTGAAGGGGACCGAGGAGTGCCTGGCCATCGTGTACGAGGGGGTGGATGCCGTCAACAAGGTCCGCGATATCCTCGGTTCGACCGATCCGAGCAAGGCCAGCAGCGGCACGATCCGCCGCGAATTCGGCACCAACATCATGGTCAACGCCGCGCACGCCTCCGATTCCGCCGAAAACGCCGTTCGCGAGATGGCCATCATTGACATCGAACGGGATGCCCAGTTTGAAGAGCTGATTAAGGCCCACTATCCGTGAAAACACTGAATTCAAGCATTCTCGCCATCCAGCCCTCCGCCACCCTCGCCATCGCCGCGCTGGCCAAGCAGTTGGCCGCCCAGGGACGTCCTGTTTGCGACTTCGCGGCTGGCGAGCCCGACTTCGACACGCCCACGTTCATCAAGGATGCCGCTATCGTCGCGCTGCGCGAGGGGAAGACCAAATATACGCCGGTGGCCGGGGTGCCCAGGCTCTGCGAGGTGATCGCCGCCAAGTTGAAGCGAGACAACGGACTGGACTACACACCCTCGCAGATCGTCGTGAGTTGCGGGGCCAAGCATTCGCTGGCGCTGGTCTTCCAGACGCTCCTGAATCCGGGTGACGAGGTGATCATCCCCGCGCCCTACTGGCTGAGTTACCCCGAGATGGTCCGCATCGCGGGCGGCGTCCCGGTCTTTGTCACGGCCACGCCAGCGGCCGACTTCAAGATCACCCCGGCCGACATCGAGCGGGCTGCGACGGCGCGCACCGTTGCCCTCGTGATCAACAGTCCGTGCAATCCCACCGGCACGATGTACACCCCGGCGGAATTGCGCGCCATCGGCGAGACGGCGATCCGCCTCGGACTGACCCTCATTTCGGACGAGATCTACGAAAAAATGGTCTACGACGGCCATGAGCAGGCGAGCATGGCCGCCTTCTCTCCCGCACTGTACGCCCACACCATCACGGTCAACGGCATGAGCAAGGCCTACTCCATGACGGGCTGGCGTCTGGGCTACACCGCCGCGCCCCAGCCTTTCATCAAGGCCATGAACGCCCTGCAGAGCCACACGGCTTCGGCGCCCAACACCTTTGCCCAGTGGGGCGGCATTGCCGCAGTTGAGCGCGGCGACGACTCGATCCGCGAGATGGTGGCCGCGTTTGACGCTCGCCGTCGGAGCATGTTCGCCCTGATGTCCGCCATCCCCGGCGTCGTCTGCCCCCGGCCGACCGGCGCCTTCTACGTCTTCCCCGACATCTCAGCGCTTGGCTTGGATTCCATCACCTTCGCCCGCCGCCTGCTCGAATCGCACAACGTTGCCGTGGTGCCCGGCGTCGCCTTCGGGGCCGATGCGTGCGTCCGGCTCAGCTACGCCTGCACCCAGGAGACGATTGAGACAGGGCTGGCCCGTTTCCGGGCTTTCTGCGCGAGCCTCACCTAAGTGGGGCAATACCGGGCGAGTGGTGGAATTGGCAGACACGCAAGACTTAGGATCTTGTGGCGCAAGCCGTGCGGGTTCAAGTCCCGCCCCGCCCACCAGTTCTCAGACGCGACCGATGCGCGATGACGCGAACCTAAATGATTAGAAGGAAGAACGTGTACCATGACTCACTCATTAGCCGTTTGCTTGAGGGCCGGATTCCGGCTGCTGTTTCTGTGTGCCGTTCTCGGCGGTGTCGCGGGTGTCTTTCTGCTCGATGTGCATGGCTACCCGACCACACAGGACTTTTTCTCCGAACAGTCTTGGACGGAAACGGCGCAAGTTACGCTGCTGTTTCTGTCGGGCGCGGCCTTTACCGTCGGCGGGCGTCTCACCCGCGAACGCCGCATTCCGGCCTGCCTGCTGATGGGCCTGGCGGCGCTGGCGTTTGTGCGCGAGCTGGATTGGGTGCTTGACAAAGTCTGGCATGGCTTCTGGGTGGTGCCGGCGACCCTCGTGATGATTGCCGTGGTGTGCGGGGTGTGGCCGAGGCGGAAGACGTTTTTCGACGCCTTCGCGCGGGAGGTGACGCAACCGTATTGGGGCATCCTGTGCAGCGGCTTCGGCATGGTCTTTGTCTTCTCCCGGATCTTCGGCATGCGCCGCAACTGGATGGCGTTGCTGGGTTCGCAGTTGGCCTTCACGAGCGTCCGCAGTGTCCGGCGCCTGGCCGAGGAGGGGACCGAGCTGGCCGGCTATGCGTTGATCTTTGTGGCGTCCATCGTTTTTCTGATATCCTGCTATCAGGAACGGAAGCATCAACCGCCGCCCCAGATCTGACGCAGGTGCGCCAGCGCCGCAGCCAGGGCTGTGGCGGGCGTTCCGGGAAGCGGTTCGAAGACGCGGATCACGGCGGCGGTTCCATAAAACGCGAAGCGTGTGAAATCAATGACGCCCGTACCCGGCACGTGATGGTCATCGGCGAGGCCGTGCACATCGTGAATGTGAACGCCGCGTGTGATCGGCAGCAGATGCGCCGCGACGGCCGCGTGATCGGGGCTCCATCCAAAGTGTTGCCGTATCTGCCCGTGCCCCAAATCGTGCCAGTACGCGAGGGCCGACGCCGGATAGTCGGCGGTCAGTTGCAGGATTTCGGCATCGGACGGCACCGCTTCCCA
The DNA here is from genome assembly GCA_016873675.1 of Lentisphaerota bacterium. Lineage (NCBI taxonomy): Bacteria > Pseudomonadati > Lentisphaerota > Lentisphaerota bacterium. The sequence continues at coordinate 12,916 of VGWG01000036.1, forward strand.
GGAGGGCAGATTCTCGAGGCAGAGCGTCACCCCGGCCTGCTCAAAACGGGGGACGAGGCGGTCGAGCGACCGTCGCAGCGCCTGGAGGTGTCGGCCCGCCCGGCGTTCGCGTGCCCAGAGCGCGCGCGCCGTCTGCTTCTTGAAAAGCGGGTCGTCAATTCCGGAATCCGACACACGGCGCATGAGACTTTCGGAATCGAGTCCGCGGCGCCACCAGCCCTGCCGAATGCGCCCGGCATGGAGGATGACCGCCCGCGCGCCGACCTGCTGGGCAAACTCCAGGGTCTTGCCGGCCAGCAGAATGGCCATGACGCGTTCATCTTCATCCAAAGATGCCGTCAGGTACAGCTCGGGGTGGCCTCCCGCGACATGCGGTGGCGCAGGACAAAAGGCATGGACGCTGGACACGGCAACGCCACCCTGCCTCACCCGGCGCAACACGCCCTCGGCTTGCTGCTCGTCCAACTGGTAGCCCAGTTCGACGGCGTCAAATCCCAGCTTCAGGATCTCGTCAACCATCGCCTCGCCCGTCGGATGTCGCGCGCTGTTCCAGTTGGTCGAAAGCGAGAACGTCAGGGATGTGTGTGGGGAGTCCGGCATTGGGTCATCTCCCCCCCCGCGCGACGTGCAGAATAAACGACTCGCTTCGCGCGAGCACGTCCGACTCCCACGCCAGCGAGTAGAAACTGTGTCCCGCGTGCGGGACGATGTGCACATCGTGACGGATGGAGTGGCGGGCGCAGAACGCGGCATAAGCGGCGGCGGAACCGGCGGCGTCTGGATCAGAGCCGCCGAAGATCAAGCGGATGCGGCCCGGATAGCGCCGAAAGTGTTGCAGGATGCGGTCTTCCTCGGTGGCCTCGGCGGCGGATCGGGTCTCATGGTGCACCAGCGTTTTCTTCACCATATCGGCGCGGATGCGGCCGGTGGTGAGCTTGACCCAGGTTTCACGCCGGGTCAGCTTGATCGCATAGGTCTTGATCGCGCGCCAGGTGTGGCGGCGACCGGTGGCGGCGGATCGGAGCGAACCCATCGATTCGGGAGACCAGAGCGTGAGCGCGTCAATGCCCGGCTCGGCGGCGGCGCAGAAGGCGACCTTGCATCCGGAACAAATCGCCGTGATGATCATGGGGCCTCCGTCCGGGCAGGTCTGGCGCATCCAGGCGACTGCGGCGCGCGTGTCGGCGGTCATGGCCTCGATGGACGCGGCGTCGGCATCCCCGTCGCTGTCACCCCGGCCGGAGAGGTCAATGCGCAGCGCCATCACGCCGGCCGCGGCCAGCCGCCGGGCGAAGGTGACAAACATCCGGTGCGGCCCGGTGCGATCCCCCGACCAGCCGTGAATCAGGAGCAGGCGGGCCACGGGCGGCCGGGCCGGTGACGGCCAGTCCACCCAGCCCCGGATCGTACCGGAAGGGGACGCAAACGTGATCGGGCCGCTGCCAACCGACTCCGGAAGCGGACCGGGTGCAGCGCGGGGAACGCCTGCGGGCACGAGGCGATGGAGGGCGTCGGCCAGCGCGCCGCTCAGCGGACCGATACCCACGCGTCCGACCGTATTCCAGAAGGCTGGGAGGCGCAAGGCGAGGCGTTCAGATGCCGGTGCGCCGATGTGAGCGGCATGGGCCGCGCGGGTGTCAGCGCCGGTGGAGACCACGCAACCGGCTTCCGTCCACGTGCCCGGCGCGAGCACCGCGAGATCGGCGGCCAGGCGCGGGGTGAAGGGATAGCCGTCCAGATCGGCGCAGGTGCCCTGCAACCAACCCGCCTCGATCCGGGCGCGAGAAACGGGTGCGCGGCCATAGGCGACCATCTGATTCACCTGATTCCGCTGGAGCAGTTGTTTCAGGAGGTCTGTGCCGCCGACCGGCTCGATCAGCAGGCGCGCGGCGCAGGGCGCGACGAGACGGGAGGCCAACGCGGCGCCGAAGCGGATGCCGAGCACGACGGGTTCGCACTGCGGATACCGGTCCCGGAGCCAGGCGCGAGCGGCCTCCGCGTCGGCCAGCCAGTCGGACACTGAGAAGTCGGCAAAATCCCCGGGGGAATCCCCGGTGCCGCGATAGTCGAAACGAAGAACGGCCGTGCCCTCGGCCGCCCAGGCGCGGGCCAGATCACACAGGATGCGGTGACAGGCTTTTCGCTCCTCGGCAAGCGGGGGAACAAACAGCGCCGTCCGCAGCGGGGCGTTCGGCGCATGCAGGATAGCGGCCAGCGCGCCCGGCGCGGTTTCCAGAAGAAACGACGTTTCCTGAAACGGAAGCCTCGCTGATGGCTGCGGGTCAATCATCGTTGGGTGGGTCCTTTCGCCGTTCGGCACGGGAAGACGCGCAGGACATCGGCCACAGGATCGCGTTGGATCGACACAGCGCACTGGTAGACGGCGCCCAGCGTGTCGGGGGTCAGTACGGCCTCGGGCGGACCGTCTGCGGCAATCCGGCCCTCATGGAGCAGCACGAGGCGGGAAAAATATTCGGCGGCGAGGTTGAGGTCATGGCCAATCATGAGGATCGTCATCCCCTGCTCGCGATTGATCTGCTCGATCATCTGGACAATTTCGAGCCGGTGATTCATATCGAGATGCGAGGTGGGTTCATCGAGCAGGATGATGCGGGGGCGGGCGGCCAGGGCCATGGCGACAGCCACCCGCTGGCGCTCCCCGCCGCTCATCTCCTGAAAAACCCGGTCCTTCAGGTGGCGGGTGTCGGTCAGCGCCATGGCCTCGGCGACCCAGCGCCGGTCGTCGTGCGACGGCGGAATCCAGCGGCCCAGCGCGGCGGTACGCCCCATCATCACCAACTCGCCTGCGGTGAACGGCATGGCCGTATCGAGTTCCTGCGGCACGGTGGCGACCAGGCGCGCCCGCTCCGCAGCCGGGATTTTCCGCACCGGCCGGTCAAAAATCGCAACCTGGCCCGCGCGCGTCTGCAGCAGCCCGGTGATCACCCGGAACAGGGTTGATTTGCCGACGCCGTTCGGACCGAGGATAGCCACGCACTCACCGGCGGCTACGCTCAGGGAGAACTCACGGATGACCGCCTCGCCGTGGTAACCGGCTGTGACGGCGTCGAGGCGGATGGCGGGGGTGTGCGGTTCGGCGTTCATGACACTCCCGGCTCCCTTGCGGGGGCCTCATTCCGCCAGGCGGCAGATCACGCAATGGCGGCAATCGAGTTCCAGGGGGACGGGAGCCGCCTTGCCGCTGACGGCGGCGGCCCGTGCCTGGACATGGTTGATGAGGGCCAGAATGCAGCCGAGGGTGATGAAGCCGCCGGCGGGGAGGATGGCCAGCGTGAGGGTGTTGGGATGGATGCGGTAGGCCCAGTCTCCCCAGACCGTGAGGGTGCCATTGCCGATGATTTCGCGAACGGCGGCAATGACCGCCAGCGCCAGCGTAAAGCCCGCGCCCATGCCGATCCCGTCCGCCACGCTATACCCGATCGCGTTCTTGGCGGCAAAGGCCTCGGCGCGGCCGAGGATGATGCAGTTGACGACGATCAGCGGGATGAAGATGCCGAGGCTGGCGGCGAGCGCCGGGGTGAACGCCTGCATCAGCAGGTCGATCACAGTGACGAAGGTGGCGATCACCACGACATAGCAGGGGATGCGGACCTTGGCGGGGATCACATGGCGTAATGAGGAGATCACGGCATTCGACCCGACCAGAACAAAGGTTGCTGCCACGCCCATGCCCAAGCCGTTCTCCAGCGACGAGGTGGTCGCCAGGGTGGGGCACATGCCGAGGACCAGCCGGAAGGTCGGATTTTCCCGGATGATGCCCCGTGTCAGCTCGCTTAGAAAACGCATAGCCATCCCCTCTTATTCGGCGGTGTCGGCATCATCCGTGGACGCGGCCGCCGGTTCGGTGTCGGCTGCCGGGCTGAAGGCCGACTGCTTCAGATTCCAGGCCGACCACTCGGCGAAGAGGGGCGGGAAGATGCGCTTCTCGATGGCGCTGCGGATCTGGTCACGCAGGAGGTTGCCGGTCAGGGGATCGCCCGGCGTGCGGTCAGAGACCGTGACGATGACGGCGTTGCCGAAGCGGGGCGCCGGGCTGGCCGCGATGCCGCCGGGGCGCAGCTTGACGGCTTCGCGGATGACGGCGTTGATTTCGGGAATCGCAGAGGGGACGCCGGCGTTGATGGAGAAGAAATAATTGGTGGTCGCCGTCAGGTTGACGGCGCGGGCAGCCTCTTCAAAGGTTTTGCCGGCGGCCACGGCTGAGGTGATGGACTCGCAGGCTGCGGTAATCCGGGCCTTAAACGCCTCATTGCGGGCGGCGGCGCCGGCGGCGGCGCGCACACGGTCGGCGACTTCGGCGAAGTCGGGGATGCGCGCGACATCGTTGGAATGGGCGACAATCAGGTAGACGACACTTTTGCCGCGAACGGCGTTGAAACGGGTCTGGGCCTGACGGCCGTCGAGTTCAAACGCTTTTTCCCGGAACTCGGCCACATTTTCAATCTGGGGAATGAAATCGTCGGCGCCGAAGAGCGGGGTTTCCAGAACGGGGAGATTACGCGCGGCGGCGACGGCGGCAATGCCGTTGGTGATGGCCTGTTCGAGCAGCACATGGCACACGTCGGTGAAGGCGGCGTCGGCGGTCTGTTCTTCCATGAGGGCTTCCACGATGGCCGGACGCGCCTCGTCCAGCGGGATGGTGGTGTCCTCGGTCTCGTTGGTTTCGGCCGGGCGGGAGAACCGCTGCGGGTTGCTGTCGTAATAATCCAGGATGTCGGCATCGGAGACGGTGACGGCCGAGACATAATTGGAGATGGGGACGGCGACATAGCGGATGGCGACGCGGTCGGGGAATGCATACTCGGTGCGGTGGGCCTCGTAGTGGCGCGCGATGTCCTGCTCGCTGAGCGGCAGGTCGGCTTGGGCAAAGGTGTTCGATACCACGGCATGGCGGACCGAGAAGGTGTCGGTATAGCTGGCGAGCGCGTCATCGACCTCCAGCGGCGAGACCCAAGCCGCCGAGCCGACGACAGCGCCGATCATGCGCAACGTGATGGTGTTGGCCAGGCCGGCCTCGAATTCTTGTTCGGACAACTGCAGGTTCTTATTGAGCAGGTAGCGGTAGAGATCGGAGTTGAATCCTTCGGTGAAGGCGCCGGATTCCAGGATTTCCTGCTTGACAAGGTTGGGCGATGCGGCAATGCCGGCCTGTGCGGCGACCTGAGCCGAGGCCAGGCGTTCCCACGTCTGGGTATAGAGCATGGCCGGCGGCGGCGCGCCCTCATTGCGGCCCGTCTGGCGGATATAGCGTTCGAGCGCGCGATATGTTTGGAGGAGGACGGGCTTGCCGTCGATGGAGCCGGCCGTGGACCGGTCGTGACCGGTCGAGATCGAGCACGAGTCAACCGAGACAAAAGCCAAGGCGATGACGATGACGAAGACGCCCCAGATGAAGCGGTTGCGGATGATGCGGTTAAAATGATAAATGACCACGGTTGGTTTCCATTCACTGACATGCGTTATTACAAAAAAAACGCTCCGGGCGGCAACGCGGGTCATCCGGATCGTGTACCGAGACGAAAAATGCCGGACTAGGGACTCAATCTCGCGGGAAGCGCGGCAGTGTCACCGGATTCGGTGTTGTCTTCATCCAAGGTTTCTTCGGGAGAGGCGGTCGGGTTGGCGGCGCCGGAACGGGCCGATTGGGCGGCGTTCTCGATATCCCCGGCATCGACCGCCACCAAACCCTCCCGTCCCTCCGAGAATGCGTAGCACTCCGGACGTTTGCCTTCGGGTCCTACCGCAAAAACAGCCACGATCAGGCGGCCGCCGACCGGGGCATATTCGCGCCAGATCTTGACCGTCGCGTTTGGGACGGCGTTAAATTCCAGCGGTTCCGGCGTCCCGTTGGCGAGGGTGATGACGGCTTCGCCGTCTTCTGTGGTGATTCGGGTGAGGCTGCGGTCGGCTGCGGTCTCGATCCGGAACGCGCACCCGGCCGGCACGCTGGCCATGGCGAACTGATTGCCGTCGATGGCGATAGAGCCCTTGATGACCTCGACCCGGGTGGAGATCAGATCAGCGGCGGCGGGCAGGAGCTTCACCACGGCGCGTCCAGAGAATCCGGATACCGCATAGTCGGGCGTTGCGACGACAAGCGCCGGTGCCGGGGTGTCCCGGTCGGCAAGCACCTGTATCTCGCCGGCGAGGAGGGTGATGATGTGGTTGGTGGGCGCATCAGGCGCGCGCTCGACGATCGCCTCCGTGGCTGCACCCATCATGGCCAACAGGTCCAGCGTGGCGGAGGTCCCGGTGAACGAGATCACCGCCGATCCGGCTGGTCCGGTTTGGATCGTCGTGCCGAACGGATAGGCTTTGTTGTCGATGGCCGGCCCGAAGGCCGTGTCGCCGGGGCATCTGACGTGACAGGCGCCCTGGACGCGGATCAACTGAAAGAGAGGAACGACGCTGGCGTGTTGAGCCCGCAGCGTTCCGACCAGAAGCGCGGCTACGAGAAGCAGACGATTGGCGGACAGGTGCATGATCATCAGTGACTCCTTCTCCTATTACCCAGCGTTCCGATGAACGCCCGTGACATCGGACGGACGGACAGTCTGCAAGACGCACGTGAATGGTCGTAGTGTAGCCCATGGCAGCAGGCGCGTCAATTGCAACAAAAAGTTTTTTTATTTTTCCCTATTGCGGTTATCGCTGAAACACGGTACAGTGTACTGAAACTGCGGTGAATCTTATTCTTTGAAAGGGCTGCCATGAAACGGATTCTCGTACTGCGGCTTTTAGTGATGCTGACGGGTGTGGCTGCGTTCCTGGTCGTGGTTGACCGCGTGGATGCGCAGGTCGCGCCGCTGGGGCGGCCGGGGGCGCCAGCGGTTCGCCCGGAGACCAAAGCGGGCGTGTTGCGGATCCGGAGAATGCCCAAGCCCACTCGTGCGGTGATGGTGCGGACGCCCGAATTCCAGACCAGTGTAGCGCGCAGTTCGCGCACCCCAAAGAACCGGGAGTGGGCGCTTCTGGAATTTGAATACGAAACGACGCCGGAGTGGTTGGACTCCTTGGACATCGCCTATTCGGTGATGACGCGGACGAAGGGGGCTGACGGCAAGGATGCCTACAGCCTCTTTCAGTCCCGCGTGACGTACATTGACATTCAAAAAGGCGACCACACAAGCTGCGTGATACTGGCGCCGAACACGCTCGCCCGATTTGGCGAGCCGGTGGCGCTCGCGATTGAGATCTATCAGAATGGCGCGTTGCTGGACAGCAAATCCGAGGTTGCGGCGAGGGAGACGTCCTTGCCCACAGAGGACTGGTGGAAGAATCCCCGCATCATCGACAATGCGTTGGTCACCCGGCGCGAGGGCTTGCTGGAGCGCAGCAAGACCCCCTTCGCGTTGATCAACATGGACGATTACGAGGTGGTGAAATAGTGTTCGGCTCAGACCACATACTCGCACTGAACGTCGGCGCTGGCAAGCTGGCGCTGGCCGAGTTTTCTGTCCGGAACGGTCGCGTCCCGGTTCTGTTGAATTACGGATTTGGCGAATTCGGCATGGACCCTGAGAATGAATCGGCGTCGAGCGCCTTCCTGATTGCGGCGCTGAAGGAGGTGATGAACGCCCGCGGGATCCGGCCCGCGCCGTTGCTGATGTCGGTTTCCGGGCAGCTCGTGTTTCCGCGGTTTCCCAAGATGCCGCCCGTGTCCAAGGACAAGCTGCTGCAGATGATCCAGCTCGACGCCGAGCAGAATGTGCCGTTTCCGATTACCGAGTTGGTCTGGGATTACCAGTTGATTGGCGGGGTGTCTGAGGGCGAGCAGAACGTCATGATCGTGGCCGCGAAGAACGAAACGGTGACCGAGCTCATCGATTCGGTCGTCGAGGCGGGTCTCGATCCCGAAGTCATCGATGTCGCCCCGATGGCGCTCTACAATTGCGCCCGCTACAACTATCCGGACCTGGACGGCTGTTCGATGATCGTAGACATCGGCGCCCGGTCCACCAATCTGGTGTTCATCGAGGACGGCAAGTTCTTCAGTCGCTGCATTCCGGTTGCGGGCAACGCCATCACGCAGGAGTTGGCGAAAAGCTTCCAGGTCGGGCACCGGGCGGCTGAGGCGCTGAAGCGGGAATGCGCGTTCGTTGCCCTCGGCGGCGTGTTTGCGCCGGTCGGTGACGAGCGGGCGGACCGTGTGTCAAAGGTGGTGCGGAACGTGATCACGCGGCTTCACGCCGAGATCAGCCGGTCGATCGCCTTTTACAGGAGCCAGCAAGGGGGAAGCACGCCCCACCGCGTCTTTTTGACCGGCGGGTCGAGCGTGATTCCCCACATGAACACGTTTTTTGCCGACAAGCTTCAGGTCGAAGTCCAGTATCTCAATCCCTTTCTGCATGTGGCGCTGGCGCCGCAGATCAACACGGAACAGATCGGCCGGGACGCCTTCATGCTGGCCGAGGTGATCGGACTGGCCTTGCGACGCAAGCTCGCCTGTCCGGTCGAGATCAATCTGCTGCCCCCCGCGCTGGCACGGCGCAAGACCTTCCGGCGACGGATTCCCTATTTCGGTCTCGCGGCCGCAGGTCTCGTGCTGACGGCCGGGGTCTGGACGGTCTACACGAAGGGGACGCTCAAGCTCTACGAAAAGCAAGCCCAGCAAGTGGACGAGCGTGTGAAACTTCTGGCTGAAGATCAGAAGAAACTCGATGACGCGCGGGCCCAATTCAAGAGCGTTCAAAAGGAGTCGGATGCGATCCGGAATAGGATTGCTGGCCGCGTCCATCTGGTGCGAGCGATGGACGCAATACGGGAGTGTCTCTTTCCTGGAATGTGGCTGACCTCCATCGAGTCGGTCCGCAACGCCCAGGGCGAGTTGGTTCAACTGCGCATTTCGGGCCGCGGATGGGTGGACCGGCTGAAGGAGATCGAGAAGAAGAACGGCGGGCCGACAACGGCGGTGGAGCTGTTCCGTGACCAGTTGAAGATGCGGCCGATCTTTGTGACCGACGGGGTGAAAATCGCAAACGAACAGGAAGAGCCGGACGGATCGGTCCGTGGATTCGTGGTGGAGGCGGCCTTGTCACCGATTTCTTGAGAAAGGCCGGATCAGGCATGAAGAGAAAACAGATTGCGATGGTCGGGTTGGGCGTGGCGATGGCCGGCGTGCTGATCGGCAGTGGGTGCGTTCTGGCATCGGCGTTATCGCATACCGAGGACGTCGCCCGGACACGCGATAACAAGCGTGCGGAACTGGGTCGGATTTATTCCGAGCCGGTTTTCCCATCCACCGCCCATGTCACCATGATCCACGATGATACCCGTGCCTTGTCGAGTTGGAACACCGACTTCATCAAGACACAGCGGGCCATCCTGCAGGTCGAAACGAATTTGTCGCCCTCGCAATTCAAGATTCAAGTGCTCCAGCCGGCCATCCGGGAGCTCGCCAAGACACAGACGGACGGCGGCGCGCGCGTCGTCGCCGCCGATTTTGCGTTCGGCTTTGACGCCTACATTCCGGGGGACCGCATGCCGGCGGTCGCCGACATCCCGCGATTGGCGGTACAGCTTGAATTGACACGGCGGCTATGTCGCGAGATGTTCGCCGCCAATGTCATCGTCCTGACCAAGATTCAGCACGCTGTTTCTGATCGCGCCACGCCGGAAACCCCGGCTCACGCATCGCGGGCGACCCGGCTCGGGGCGGTCGCACCCCGCCCGATGGCCGACCTCGACCGCAATCCCCCTACCTTGACCGGCCGGCATCCGTTTATACTGGAATTTACGGCCCGCAAGGGCGCGATGCTGGCCGTTCTGAACCGGCTCGCGAGCTGTGACCTGTTTGTGACGGTGAGGGATATTGACGTTCGGAAAGCGGGATCGGATGTCAAAGCGCCACCCGAGAATTGGATGGAGATGGGGGATGCACACCATCAGCAGCGGGTGGTATCGGGACCCGAACTGGATGCCCCACTGTTGGTTCGCATGACGTTGGACGTCGAGATATTCTGAGGGGTTTGCCGTGGCAAAGATAGGGAACCAATCCGTTTTTATTGAGCAGTACGACAAGGTGCTGGCTGTTGTGGTGCTCGTGAGCCTCCTGTTCTCATTGCTGTGGCTGACCTCCTCCCAGGAGAGACGGCAGCAGGAGGAGAAGGCCTATCAGGCCGCGCTCAACGCGCTCACGCCCAGGCCGCTTGAAGGCACGGGATTCGATATGGGCGTGTATTCAAATGCGCTACAGCAACTCGTCCAACCCAAACAGATTGCTTTGGACGCTCCCGATCAGGGTCTCTTTGTTCCCGACCGCCGCGTCTGGTGCGTCCGATGCTCCAAACCCATCCCGTATGCCGCCGAAATCTGCCCGTTCTGCACGGAAGAACAACCGAAACTCGCGGCTCCGGTCCCCGACACCGATGGCGACGGCATGTTCGACATCTGGGAGCGTCAGTACGGCTTTGACCCGTTCGATCCAAACGACGCGGACGGCGACGCGGACGGCGACGGCTTTACGAACGTGGAGGAGTTCTTGGCCAAAACCGATCCGCGGGAAGCCCAGAGTCACCCGCCGATAGATGTGCTCCTGCGGGTCAAGGAGGTCACCGCCAAGCGCATCGAACTGGCGTTGCGCGGAAAGAGCAGAATGCCCGATGGCCAGGTCCAATGTCAGTTCGTCCAGCAGGGACGATCATTCTTTATCCGCGAGGGAGAAGCCATTAGCAATGACTTCTATAACACTGGGTTCGTCTTCGTCGCATTCACCGAAAACTATGAGAAACGAGCTCACCCGACCCTCGGGGAGGTCACGGTTGAGACCTCTTTCGCCACGATCAAGCGACTGGCCGACGAGCAGATGTTCCGCCTGCAGATGAACGACGAGGCGTTCTCCGAGACGGTGGCCGAATTGGTTCTTCCCGTCGATGGCTCAACCTATGCCGTCGTCGCGGGGGGTACATTCACCCTGAGGAACGAACGCTATAACGTAATCAGTGTTGACAGCAAGACCCAAACTGTTGTAATAGAAAGCGCATCAACTCGGAAAAGGTTGACGCTCGGGAGATAGGGCGGATGCGTCGTCCGTCAGAATTGTTTCGCAGGCCCATTTACTTTTTTGAAAACGTATCTGTTTTAAAGGAGTCCCCCCCCTATGACCGGTTCATCTCGCTCGATGCGTGTTAAGTTGACCGCTGCCGTTCTTGTTTTTGTCGGCCTGTGGGCACACGCGCAGGACGATCTGGGTGACATCGATGCGCTGCTGCAGGAGTTGGGCGGTGGCGCACAACCTAAGGCCGAACCCGCTGTTCCGCCTGCCGCCGACCCGGCTATCACGGTTCCAGCGCCGGAAGCCGACCTTCCCGTCGTTGCCGACGGTGACCCCGTCAAGACTGCCGAAGCGCCAGCGGACGTGGCGGCCGAACCCGCCGAAACGGAAGATTTGCCGGCCATCGAAAATCCAGAAGCCGACAGATCGGATTCCGCCACGCCCAACGGCCTGAGTTCACCCACGTCGCGCGAGGCGGTGATTTCGGAGCTGGCGACACTGGAACGGATGCGTCGCGAAGCGAAGATCAGGCAGGGTGGCAATGAACTCGCGGCGGCCTGGGACGATCTGGCCAAGGGACTGCATGACGAAGCCAAGCGTAAGTTCTCAAACGCGCTGAGCTATATTCCGGACACGCCCGACACCCGCGCGTCGCGTGTGGCGGCGGAAAAGGGTCTGGCCGACGCGCATTATCAGCATGCGCTGATTCTCCGCAAAAAAGGACTTTTGGATCAGGCGCTTGTCGAGGCCCGCACCGCACAGGGCAAAGGCCAGAAACAGGCCGATCGGTTGGTGGGAATGATCCGCAAAGATATGGAGATTCCGGCCAAGAAGGCCGAAACGGTGGCGATCCCCCGGGCCAGCCAGCTTGAATTCAAGGAGAGCCGTGAGAAGGTGGCGGCCAGTATGCGCCGCGCCCGTCAGCACTATGTGGTAGGCGAGTACACCAAGGCGCGGGACGAGGCCGAGCTGGTCGTCAAGGAAGAGCCGTTCAATGTCGAGGGGATCCGCCTCCTCCGCCGCATCGCGGAACGGATGAACGATGTTTCCAATCTGGAACAACTGACCACCCGCGAGCGGATGATTCGCGATGTGAGCGCCGCATGGACGCCTGATCGGTACGGCATTGACGCCGCTTTTGCCGTCGACCTGAAGCCGAAGACTGACGACCTGTCCCGCGCCAGCAAGGCTCCGGACAAAGGCCTTTCGCCGGAACAGGAAATTCAGAAAAAGATGCAGGCGATCATGATCCCCTCGATCCAGTTCAACGCGGCCAACATCACCGATGTGATTTCGTTCTTCGAGAAGGCCAGCCGCGAATATGACACCGAGAAGGCGCACGAGAAGCGCGGCGTCAACTTTGTGATCAAGCCCGGAGGCGGGGCCGCTTCCGTAACCGGCGGCGGTGGCGCGATTCCCGATGTGTTCTCTCCCGCAGCAACCGGTGGCTCTCCAACGGCTGGCCTCGGCTCGGGCCCCATCACCTTCTCAGCGCGCTATGTGACCCTGTACGACGCCCTGAAGACCGTCATGGACGTCTCCAATATGAAGTTCCGAATCAAGGGCAACATCGTCACAATCATGCCGATGAATGTCCCGGATGATGTTCTGATCACCCGCTCCTACAACGTTCTGCCGACGCTTACCGAACGCGTGTTGTCCACCCACCGCGAAATCGCCCCGGCCGGCGGCGGTGGCGGCGGGTTTGCCGACCCTGCGGATATGAGCGGGGCGACCGATTGGAAGGGGTTCTTCGGCCAGATGGGGGTCAACTGGCCCGAAGGGTCGGCCATCGCCTATCTGGCGACCATCGGCAAGCTCCGCGTGTCCAACACCACGGACAATCTGGCTATTTTCGAACAGGTGCTGGAGGAGCTCAATGTCACCCCGCGCCAGATCGAGGTTGAAGCCCGCTTTGTCGAGGTCGCCCAGGAAGACCTCAACTCGCTCGGCTTCGAGTGGATACTGAACGGGAATCTGGGTGTTAACACGGGTATTGGATCGCTCGACACCTTTACGTCTCTCCCCGATGGTAATCTGAATCCGCTGAGTGGCAATGCGATGCTTCGCCCCTATGACTCAGGCAATCTGATTGTTGACGGCGGCGGTTCGGGCGGAAGCTGGATCGATGTGTTGACCCCGGGCGTGCCGGATCCCCTCAATCCGGGAGGCTGGCTGACGCCGCCTGGAACAACGAGACAGTGGGCATGGAATGCCACCCCGCCGGCGAATAGTTTTGGCCGAGGCATGCGGTTCATCAACTCGGCGGGCAACGGCGTGCTGTCCGACGGGGGCACCCGGCAGGACGATCTCCTCAAGCTGACCGCCGGGCTTGACGGAAACGCGATCTCCATGATCCTCCACGCGCTGAGCCAAAAGACCAGCACCGACATCCTCTCCGCTCCCAAAGTGGTCACCAAGTCGGGACAGGAAGCCATCATGAAGGTCGTCACCGAATACATCTATCCGACCAGCTTTGATGTGGAAACCACGGTCGGCGGCAACGTCGGTGTCGGCGGCGGTGGTGTT
>VGWG01000037.1 GCA_016873675.1 Lentisphaerota bacterium
CTCGGTCGCCGCGCAAGTGAATGGACGTTCCGTTGCAGGCGCGGTCTTCGCCCCCGAGTTCGGATGGCTCTTCGAAGCCTCCTCCGACGGCCCGTCCCTGTGCAATGGCGTGCGCCTGCGCGTCTCCACCCTCTCCGAGCCGCATCTGTCGCTCATTCATACCGGAGCCGACAAAGCCGATCTCGGCGAACACTCGTTCCGTTTCATGCGCGCCGTCGCCGCCCTCGCCCAGCGCGCGCGAATCACCGGCGCTGCGGCCCTCGACCTGTGTCTCGTTGCCTCCGGTAAGGCCGAAGCCTATTTCGAACCGGGTGTCTACATCTGGGACATCGCCGCTGCGGGATTGATCGTTGAGCGGGCCGGCGGGGTCTGCGACGTGCTCCGTGAATACGGATCGTATCGCCTGGCCGTGCTCGCCTCCAACGGACTCATTCAACGCCGCGTCCGTGACGCCCTGCTACCGCTCTTTACCTAGCCCTCCGGCCACGCCGAACCTGCTGCTGAATCCGGGCGCTTGTCTCTTATGCGTCTCTGGAGTAATATACCCGTCGCTTTTCATCGGATGAGCTGAGCTGGGCCCGGGTGTCCCGGTGCAGGCCGATCATGCGGAGTGAGGAGAAGACATGCGCATTCTTTCGGGAATTCAGCCTTCGGGCAAGTTGCATCTGGGAAATTATTTCGGCATGATGCGGCCGGCGCTGCGGTTGCAGGAAAAGGGCGAGGCCTACCTGTTCATCGCCAATTACCACGCCCTCACGACGGTGGACGATCCGGAGCAATTGCGGCAGGGGACGCTCGATGTGGCGATCGACTTCCTCGCCTGCGGGCTCGATCCGTCTCGCGCAGTCTTTTTCCGCCAAAGCGATGTGCCTGAAGTTCACGAGCTGGCCTGGCTCCTCTCCACCGTCACCCCCGTCGGTTTGCTTGAACGCTGCCATTCCTACAAAGACAAGCTTGCCAAGGGCTTTGCCCCCTCTCACGCGCTCTTCGCCTATCCGGTGCTGATGGCCGCCGACATCCTGATCTACCAGTCCAACCTCGTCCCGGTCGGCCGCGATCAGAAGCAGCATGTCGAGGTGACCCGCGACATCGCCATCAAGTTCAACAACCAGTTCGGCGCCGTCTTCACCATTCCCGACCCTGTGATTGCCGACGAGGTCGCCGTTGTGCCCGGCCTGGACGGACAGAAGATGTCTAAAAGCTACGGCAATACGATCGAGCTGTTCGGCGACCTCAAGGAAACCCGGGGCCGGATCATGAAGATTGTCACCGACAGCACGCCGCTGGAGGCGCCCAAAAATCCAGACACCTGCACAATCTTCGCCCTTTACAAGCTCTTTGTGTGCGAGACGGATCGCGACGCTCTGGCGCAGCTTTACCGCGCGGGCGGCATGGGCTATGGTCATGCCAAGAAGGCGCTGTTCGAGGCGTTCGAGGCGACGTTCGCCCCGTTTCGCAAACGGCGCGACGAACTGGCCGCTGATCGCGGCTACGTCGAGGGGGTGCTCCGCCTCGGCGCCGAAAAAGCGCGTGCCGAGGCGCGTCAGACACTTGACCGCGCCCGCGCCGCCGTAGGAATTGCGTAGCGGCAAAACCTGTGACTGCCCGGAGTAACGACGTGATGACACTCGAAACATTGCAGCAGGGCGAGTACAAAGTGGAGCTGGAGGTGTTTGAAGGGCCTCTGGATCTCCTGCTTTACCTGATTCGCCGCGACGAGCTGGATATCTACGACATCCCGATCGAGCGCATCACGACGCAGTACATGGAGTATTTGGGCGTGATGCGGATGCTCGACCTGGGGATCGCCGGCGAATTCCTGGTCATGGCCGCCACGCTCCTGATGATCAAGAGCCGCATGCTGCTGCCGGTCGAGCAACGGCGCAGCGATTCCGAGGATGGCGCCGAGGAGTGGATCGATCCGCGCCTGGACTTGGTCCGCCAACTCATCGAGTACAAGAAGTTCAAGGATGCGGCGGCCCAGTTGCAGGTTCGCGAAGCGCTTCAGAGCGAGATCTTCAGCTACGGCGGCGATGATCCGGCGAGTGAACAGGAAGACGGCGCGCAGATGTTGGCCGACATCGGCCTGTTCGATCTCCTGACCGCCTTTCAGGAGGTGCTGCTTCGGGTGCCGGCCGAACCGTTCGGGTATATCGAGCCGATCCTCTGGTCGGTGCCGGACAAGATGGAGGCGATCATCGCCCTGACTCGCCAGCGACGGGAGGTGGCGTTTTCACGGCTGTTCCGCCCGGAGTCGCTGCGGAGCGAGGTGATCGTCACCTTTCTGGCGCTGCTGGAACTCCTGCGGCTGCGCCAGATCGCGCTGCGCCAGCAGGCGGCCTTTCATGAAATCATCATCACCGGGGTTTCAGATGACGCGTCTGACGGCGCGTTGCCGCCGCCGGTGATCGGAGGTGGCGCGCATGTCGAATCCTGACACACCGGGCATGGCCCTGGCATCGAGCTTGCAGCAAGTTGTCGGCGCGTTGATCTTCGGCAGCAATCGGCCCCTCACCATCGAGTCGATCCGCGTCTGCCTGCAGGAGGTGGGCGCCCTCGATGATCAGACGCGCGTCTTTGCCGACGCCGCGCCACGCGATGTGCGCGACGCCGTCGAGGGGATTGCCAAAGATCTGGCGCGCCTCGGCCTGGGCATTGAACTGGTCGAACAGAGCGAGGGCTTCCGATTCCAAACACAGGCCTGTACGGGGCGTTGGCTGCGCCACATGCTCAAGGCCGACCGTCCGGGCCGCTTGTCGCGCCCGGCGCTCGAGACGCTGGCCATCATTGCCTACCGGCAGCCGATCGCCAAGTCTGAGATCGAGGCGGTCCGCGGCGTCGCCGTCGACCACATCATCAAGGCGCTGATGGAACTGCACCTCGTGCGCATCGTCGGCCGTAGCGACCTGCCCGGACGCCCCTTCCTGTACGGCACCACGGCTTCGTTTCTCGAACACTTCGGATTGAAGAACCTGGCGGATCTCAACGCGCTGGATCCCACCTTGCAGCGTTCACGGCCCGCTGAACGGCGGGCGGTTCACCGCAAGATCCAACCGGACAAACCCGTTGGAACGCCTGCTGCGGCACCGAACACGCCGGATGAACAGACAGGCGTTACTGCGGCGAACGCGCCGGCCGAGGCGGCCGCAGATGACCGTGACCTCCAGGCGGCCGTGCGCGAGATTCTCGGCCCACGCGGGGATCCCGGTGCCGACGCGGAGCCCGTGTTTGAGACGCCGGCGGACGCCGAGCAGGACGGGAGCGCGCCATGAACCGAGTGATCGCCATTGATGGACCTGCCGGCTCGGGAAAATCGTCGGTCTCCAAGCGCGTGGGCCGTGATCGGGCTTTTCTGCACGTCGATTCCGGCGCGCTGTACCGCATCATGACCTGGCAGGCGCTGCGCGCCGGGATTGACACGTCTAACGAGGCGGCGGTCGCCGCGTGCGCCGCAGACGTGGATGTCGCCTTTCGCGCCGAGGGCGGCACCGTCGCCTTTTATGTGGACGGCAAGGCCCCCGGCGATGCGATTCGTTCCGCTGAGATCAACCGCCATGCCAGCCCGGTCGCGCGGGTGAAGGCCGTCCGGAACAAAGTGACCGCGTGGTTGCGATCCCTGCGCACGCTGGGCGATCTGATCGTCGAGGGGCGCGACATCACCTCTGTGGTCTTCCCCGACACCCCGGCGCGTTTCTATCTCGACGCCGACCCCTCGGTCCGCGCGATCCGCCGCCACCGCGAGGAAATCGCCAAGGGGATCGCCACCCAGACCGAGGAGGAAATCCGGGCTTCGCTCCTCAACCGCGACCACATTGACAGCACTCGCGCCGTGGCCCCACTCGTGCTCGCGCCAGGGGTCCTGCGGATCGACACCTCGGATCTGACGCTCGATCAGGTGGTGAATCGCGTGATCGCGGAGTTGCCTGTCGCGTGGCGGTAGCGCGCAAACGATGGAGTGTTCCCATGAGAAAAGCAACCTATTGGGTATCGTTGGCGCTGGTCCTGCAGGCCCATCAGGCTTGGGCGCAGACGACTGAATCGGCCTCGACCTTGGTTTCGCTCAAGCCGATGGCGGTGTTGATTTTGCAACTCGGTGTGCTCGTTCTGGCGGCGCGTCTCGGCGGCATGCTGTTCAAACGGTGGCGGCTGCCCAGCGTGCTGGGCGAATTGCTCTCGGGCGTGATCATCGGCCCCCACCTGCTTGGCGGCGTGGCTGTCCCAGGTTTTCCTGACGGCCCCATGCAGGGCGTTTGGGCGATCCTGAGCTGTCAAAGCCCGTTGTTTGGCCTCGTGCTGGTCGTGCTCACCGTGCTGGTCTTCTTGATCGGCCTCGACACGGACATTCGCCTGATCCGGCGCTATGCGCTGGCGGGCGCACTGGTCGGCGTGAGTGGCGGCGTGGCCTCGTTCGCGGCGGTCTCGGGACTGACCGCAGCCGTTTCCCCCTGGCTGTTCGGCGAGGGCCGCATTCTGGCCTGGTACGAACCAGGCCCCTTTGGCGCTGGCGTGGTAGCCAGCGTCACCTCCGTCGGCATTCTGGCCCGGATGCTGGCCGGCACGCAGCGACTGGAGACGCCCGAAGGGGTGGTGTCGCTTTCCGGCGCGGTGGTTGACGGTCTCGTCGGCATCCTGCTGCTGGCCGTCGGCGCGGGTGTCGTGGAAGCCGTCGCGGCAGGAAGACCGGCCACGGATACCATGATCGCGACAGGCGTGGTGCGCGTCGTGCTGGCTGCAAGCCTGCTGGCCGCGCTCGGCCTGCTTATCGCGCGGAAGGTGGCTCGGTCGACGCTGCGCGACGGCAATGGTCACGGTTCGATCGCCGCCACGGCGGCCTGTGTGCTGGTGGCAGCCGGACTGACCGGCTATTTCGGCCTCTCCCCGCTCCTGGGCGCGTGTGTGATGGGCGTCGTCTTCTCCACGACCGATTTGCGACACTACATTCATGAGCGATTTGAGTTTGTCCATCTGGCGCTGGTTCCGGCTTGCTTCGCACTGGTGGGCACGCAGGTGAATCTGGGCCTGCTGGCCGATCACCGGGTTGTGTTGTTTGTGCTGGCCTTTGTCGGCGTTGCGTTGGTGGCCAAGTTGACCGCATGTGGGCTGGCCGCGCTCCCGGCCCGGCTGACAGCCGCAGGGTGCTTGCGTGTGGGCATCGTATCCATGCCCCGCGGCGAGGCAACGCTCGCCATGGCGATGCTGGCGATCGCGGCCGGAATCATGCCCGCCCCCGTGCTGGTGGCGCTGGTCGTGCTGCTCGTGGTCAGTGGACTGCTCCTGCCCAAGCTGACCGAGGCGGTCTTCAAACGCGGCGGACCCGGCTTCTGCAAAGGCTTCACCCTCGACGAGCAGGTGCGAATCTCCTTCGTGATGACCACCGCCGACAGCGCCCTGTTGATTGTCCGTCGTCTGCTCGAAGTATTTGAGAGCGACGGTTTTTCGGTTTACGTGCTCAACCGCCGCGAGCGTCTGTACCGGTTTACACGCGAGGATTTTGTCGTCACGCTCCAACAGACCGGCCCCACGCTGGTGTTCACGTGCACGTCCCACGAGCGCAATCTGATCAACACGGTCATGGTGGAGATTGCCGCCGGCATCGAGCAGAATTTGCGTGACGTGCGGCGGGATCTCGATCCGGTGGCGCTGCAACGGCAACTGCAGCTCACGCCGTCCGACAGCCCGCCGGACACCGGCAACACGCTGCGCGCGTTCCTTTCTCCTGAGGTGCTCCGTCCTCGGCTGCTCTCCGACACCAAGACCGGGGCGATCGAGGAACTCCTCGATGTGTTGTACGAGAACGACCTCATTCACGACCGGCATGAGGCCCGCCGCGCCGTGTTCGCTCGCGAACAGAATCTCTCCACAGGGCTGGAACATGGCATTGCAATCCCGCACGGGCGCACCGATGCGGTTGATCGGCTTGTCTGCGCGATCGGGCTCAAACCCGAAGGGATCGACTTCGGTTCGATGGACGGCGTGCCGACGCGCATTGTCATTCTCGTTCTGGCCCCGCAAAACGTCTCCGCCCCGCAACTCCAGTTCATTTCGCTGATCAGCCAGACGCTCAACGATCAGGGGCGGGCGGCTCTGCTGACCTGCGACACCTCGGAGGAGATGCTCGCGGTGCTGTCGTCCAACTCGACGGGCAGCGCCTCCAGCAAACGGAAGGTGCCCCCTGCACTCGCCTGCCTGCAATGGCAGAACGTCTCACTGGACATCGGATCGGGCAGCAAAGAAGAGGTCATCGAGCGCCTGCTCGCGCTCTGCGCGCGCAGTGGAGCGGTGACGTCGATGGATGACGCGCGAGCGGCAGTGTTGGCGCGCGAGCGCAAAATGTCCACCGGCATGGAGCATGGCGTGGCCCTCCCCCACGCCCGCACCGAAGCGGTGTCCCGTCTGGTATGCGCGGTGGGCATCAGTCGTGCTGGCGTTGAGTATGAGTCTCTGGACGGCGCCCCTTCCCACATCCTGGTGCTCACCCTCGTTCCCCCGTCGGTCAGCACGGACTATACCCGGCTGGTGGGCGCCGTCATGCGCGCGCTCGACCGTGAAGGCCGCGCCAAACTCCTCGTCGCCAAAACCACTCACGAGGTGCTGGATATCTTGGCCTGCGGCGAGCAGTAAATCCCGATCTGTGGAAAGAAAAAGGACGTGTGACATGAACGTGCTGATGCCGCTGGCCGAGGGGTTTGAAGAGAGTGAAGCGGTGGTCGTGATTGACCTCCTGCGCCGCGCGGGGATTGCGGTGACAATCGCCGCGACAGGCGAGACCCGGAGCGTCACCGCCTCGCGCAACGTGGTCCTCGTCGCCGAGACGCTGTGGCAGGAGGTCGATCTGGACGCTTGCGACGCGCTCGTGCTGCCAGGCGGCGGGCCGGGAACGGCACGGCTTAAGGCCGACACGCGCGTCCTCAACGCCGTACGCGCCTTCCACACGCAGGGCAAGACCATCGGCGCCATCTGCGCCGCCCCGGCCGTGCTGGCCGCAGCCGGCATCCTCGCTGGCCACGCCTTCACCTGCTACCCCGGTTGCGAGAAGGGTTTGGCAGGCACCCGCTACACATCCCAGGCGCCGGTCGTTGCGGACGGCAATGTAATCACCAGTCAGGGGCCCGGCACCAGCTTTGAATTTGCGCTGGCGCTCGTCGAACGCTTGGCTGGCGCTGCCACAGCCGCCCAGGTCGCGGCTGGCCTGTGCCTGCGCCAACAGTCCTGAAGCCGGGGCACCCCCGCGTGGCGCAACAAACGCATGCCTTCATTGCGCGCCGTTCCCTTCACGCCCCCGCCGGTCCAAGATCCGCTGTTGCGGGGGAGCAGCAACGGCACGCATGTCGCGAATGGCTGAGGCCATGTCGGGCGCGCCGTAGAGCGCGCTGCCAGCCACGAGGGCGTCGGCGCCGGCTGCCGTGCAGCGCGGCGCGGTCTGCACCGTCACGCCACCGTCCACCATGATGGAGAGACCGGGGTTGCCGATGCGGTCGGCCTCGCACCGGATCTCGGTGATCTTGGACAGAACCGATTCCATGAACGGCTGCCCGCCGTAGCCCGGCTCGACCGTCATGCACAGGACCTGCCCGCAGCGGGCGAGATAGGGAAAGACGGACGTGGCGGGCGTGGCGGGATTGAGCGTCAGACCCGGCCGGACCCCCGCCGCGCGGATTGTTTCTAGCAGGTCGCTGATCGGCCGGTCCACCTCCACATGGAAGAGCACCGTATCGGCGCCGGCAGCGATGACGCGCGCCGCATACAGGTCGGGATGCGTGAACATCAGATGGACATTGAGGGGCAGGCTGCAGTTCCGGCGCGCCATGGCGACGATGTCGGGGCCGAAGCTGATGTTCGGCACAAAATGGCCGTCCATCAAATCGAGGTGCAGGGCATCGGCTCCAGACACCTCAGCCAGTCGGCACGCCTCGGCAAGATATCCATAATCGGCGGCCAGCAGAGAGGGAAGAATGTGGAGGTTTCTGGCATTCATAAGATTGAGTGGGGGGCAGCGTTCACACGCTCCGTCGCCCAGTGTTTTCTGAGTGGCACCCGGCCTCTTGGAAAACACGTGTCATCAGTAAAACACATTTCAGCGCATTTGTCCACGTTCTGATTCATATTAATGGCCCTTGCAACTCATTGCAGCGCATTGTTTCGCGACGATTCAAATGAGCGTTCAGGCGGCCATCTGCACCGCGTGATCGGAACTGAACCGTTGGCGCACTTGACACTTTCTGCCCCTTCTGACATCCTTACCCGCACGTAAGCGTCTCTTCTGAGCGATCTCTGCAGGCGCGTGCCTGTGTCGCGTGAAATGCCGTTTTTAAGAAAAATTGTTTTATGAACGTATCTACTATCCTGTTGCGGATCTGGACCAAACTGAGACTGTTTTGGGGCACGCCCCGCCGGTTGTTTCTGAACGTATTCCGTCCGGGCTATGTGCGCGCCAGCCTGGCGCAGCGATCAGGTGCGTGCCTGCGATGTGGCGCGTGTTGCCGCCTGGTCGTGAAATGCATCTTCTATTTTGAGGACAAGGGGCTGCCAGCTTGCCGATCGTATCATTTTCGCACATCGAATTGCAGCAAATTCCCTATTGATCCCCGGGATATTGCGGACCGCGATCTCATCGCCCCCCATTCTCCCTGCGGCTACTCGTGGGGGCGGACGGGGAAGCCGCCCAGCGGGTCTTAGTCACGTGAGCTCAGGCTGGCGTCCGCCCAGGAGATGCGACAACACCCACCGGTATTCGCGGGCGATGGATTCGGCCAAGTCTCCGGTCGCCAGATCGGGGGGAAGCACGCCGTACGTGTAGGTCTCCATCTCCACTTGCTCTGTGGCGCCTGCGGCGACAAGCTGGGCAAAGCGCGGGGTGAGCAGGGACTGCGTGGAGCGCAGATCGCCCGATCCCTCAAAGAAAAGCGGCACGTGGAAGTGTACCCGCCAGCACGCATCCGGAGGAACGGGCGCGGCCAGCGCCTCGGGCAGATCGGCAAACGCCTGTTCGGAACCGTCAGGCGATTGCCGCCGCGTCTGATGGAGATAGACGTCCTCGCAAAAGTTCCGCAAGGCGGCAGGCGCATCCGCCCCGTCGCGAACGCCCAACGCTGCGCCGAGGTGAATCTTGCTCACGGGCACCCCGGCGGCGCTCAAGCGGTCGAGACTGTCCGCCAGATCCTCGAACGCGACGGCCATATGAACCGTGTCGAAACACACGCCGACATGCCGCGCCAGCGTCGCCTCGGCGGCTTCCGCGCTCATCCCGCGCTGCGCGCGCAGGTGGGCGATACCCCATTCCCGCAAAGGCCCTGTGAAGAAATGGATCGTTTCATGGGTGTTCTCGATCAGGCAGTCGGGTTCGGGCTCGAGCGCGATTGCGATAGACTTGCCCGTGCTGGCCAGGGTGTCGGCCGCGTGGGCGGCGGCATCGGCAATGTTGGCCACCAGTGATTGGACATCGGCGCGGGTCGTGATCCACGGCTTGTACGAGCCGGGCACGGTGGAAATGGTGCCGCGCACCCCTTCGGGCAGCAGCGCCGCCAGAAGATCCGTCAGCAGATTCGTATAGTCAAGCCGCTCGCGCTGCCGCCAGTCCGGCCGGTAGACATTCGTTTTCACGGGCCCGCCATGAAAACGGCCGTACGGAAAGCCGTTGATGGTGAAGACGTAAAGATCGTTGGCACGGCAGAACGCTCGGAACGCGTCGAGCCGGGCGGGAACGGCAAGGGTCTGCGCGGCCGTCCAGCTCAGTCTCAAGCCCAGACCGAACGGTCCGGGTCTGCCCACGAGCTGTTTGATGCGCAGGGCCTGGTCCCGCACGGCGGCGAAGTTTTCCTCCCAGGTCTCGCCGGGATGGACATTCAGACAGTAGGTTAGGTGGAGGGGGGGATTGCTCTGCACTCTCATGAGGGTATCCTTAAAGCATGAATCGCGGTTTCGATGTGACCTGCGTCCAAAACATGCACTTCCCGTTTGGCCCCGATGCCGACCGGCAAGGTGATGTTCAGCTCCCCGCCCAGATGTTCGCGGAAGCGTTCAAGCCCCGCCAGCAGGAGCAATTCCCCGGACGCATTGCGCGCCTCGATGCAGGAATCCCACAGCGGCAAGCCTCCATCGGTCAGCCCCGTCACGAGGCGCGCGAAATCGCCGTCAGCCACCAGCCCGGTCTGCATGGCGATGTGGGCGTCGATCGCGAGGCCGATCGCCACGGCTTGGCCATGACCGATGCGGTAATGACTCATGCACTCGATCTGGTGCGCGGACCAGTGCCCGAAATCCAGAGGACGGGCCGATCCGGTCTCAAACGGGTCGCCCCCCTGCCGGATCTGGTCAAGGTGCAGCGCGGCGCATCGCCGAATCACCACCTCCAGGGTCGCAGCGTCGCGCGCGGCGACTGCGCGCGCGTGATCGCAGAGGTAATCGAAGAACGGGGCATCTCGAATCATTGCCACCTTGAACGCCTCGGCCAGGCCGCCGATCCAGTCACGCGGCGCGAGTGTCCTGAGAAAATCGAAATCGGCGATGACGCCGAAGGGCGGGGCGAAGGTCCCCGCGAAGTTTTTCGTTCCGTTATCGTCAATACCGTTCTTGACGCCGATGCCGGCGTCGCACTGCGCCAGTGTTGTGGTGGGGATGCGCACAAATCTCAACCCGCGATGCGCCAGCGAAACGGCCAGCCCCAGCATGTCGAGCATGGCCCCTCCGCCCACGCCGATCACGCAACTGTGGCGGTCGAGTCGCAGCCGCCCGATAAGCGCGAGCGTATCGTGGACAGCCCCCCAGCCCTCCTTCGCCGCTTCGCCGCCGGGCAGGATCACCGGCGGCCCCGCCTGCACGAGGCTGTCGGCCTGGCTGCGCACATAAGCCTCGGCGGTTTGCGCAAGATCCGGCCAGGCCCGGGCGAGGCCGCTGTCGATGCACACCCAGATTCTGTTAGCCGACGCATCGCCTCGTGGGCCGATCACACGCCTCAGCGTGCCGTTCTGCTGCGAGAAAACGCCGCGGGTGAAATGCACGGGATAGTCAAACGTGACCGTGAACCGTTGATGATAAACATCGTCACACCTTGTCGCAACCTGATCGCTCATCGTGCTCTCCCTCGCATACCCCGATCGCGTGCCGTTCATGCCGATTCCAGATACCGTCTCACCCCGCAAGCCAGCTCGACAATGCCGCCTGAACCGGCCAAGGCGGGAATCGTGGAGGCGATGGCTATTTCCCGACCCTTGCCGACACGCCCGTGCGTGCCTCGAATGCGGCTCGTGTCGCGGCACACGCCGGGCGGACACCACGAGAAGAACAATTCACACGGATCGAAGCCGGGTTTGTTGTGGATGTCCACATGACCGGCATAGTCCGGCGCGTTCCGGAGATCCGTCCACCAGGGGTAGGCGAACCAGCGTCCGGATCGGGCCACGGCGACCAGCTCGCCGCTATTCGCATGCCGCATACCGAGCTCGGCTTGCGCCGCCGCATCCAGCACCCGCTCCACGCCGTCGGCGGCAAGCAGGATCTCGCGGACCCGCGCGATATCGGAGGGGTCCGCAACATGGATATGCGCCACTTCGTGATCCACCAGCGCAAAGGCGCGCGAGGCGTGAAAGTCCGCATAGAGTCGCCCCTTCACGTTGCGCGTTTTCATCAGCCCGTGCTCGTGCAGGATGCGGTTGGGCAGCACCGCCGCTCCAGTGCAATCGACAATCGCATAGTCGCCGAAAATCACGGTCTCATAACCGTTCTTTTGCGCGGCGGCCAGGAGCGCGCGCAACTGCCCTTGCAGCGTCTCGATCGCCCGCTTGCTTCTGGCATGATGGGGCCCGTAGCGTTGAAAATCGTAGTCCAGCGATGGCAGATAGGTCACGCACACCCCTGGGGTCAGCATCGGATCGGCCAGGATCTCGGCGGTGGCTGCGGCGATCCAGTCGCCCACCTTGGCTGATGCGAGCGGCCCCCAGTAGTGGTGCAACCGGAAGGGCCGTCCGATGCGGCTGCAGAGTTTCCGGTACACGCCATCCGGGCGGCAGTAGCAGTCCTCAATCATTCCGCCATGGCTCTTGTGGATCGGCGCGGGCGAGAGCAGGATGTCGGCATCCCCGCCCAAGCTCTGCTGACAGAAGAGCTGGGCCACAGTGCCGCCTGCGCTGCGGAATCCCCTCCACAAGCTGTCCCCGGCCACCAGCGCCGATGATTGTTCCCAGAGCGAGACCCGGCGTAACGTGCGGTCGAAGCGCCCATTGGCGATCATGCCATGCTCCGCCGGCAGCGCGGCGGTGCGGAAGCTCGCTTGGACCGTGCAGGTCACGGCCGGGAAAACGGTTTTCCCGGCCTGAAAGTCGAGGCCGATAGCGAGGCCTCGCGAAGCCTCATGCGACAGCGCGGCCACTTGAATAATCAACACTTTTTTTCCGAACGGTGACATGGCGAAACTCCGGTTATCCGTCATTCATCATGTGCAATAAAATCGTCGAGCGAGACGGCGCTGGAAGGCCCAGAGCGTCAGACCGACCGCACCCGGAACGGCCAGTCCGCCCCAGCCGATTGCGGCGAGGCAGACCTGCATGAACAGGAGGCCCCGCAGCCATCGGCCGACGGCCCCCTGCACCCCGCCCGGCGTCGGCCGGCCGGCCAGACGATGCCCGGCCAAACCCGCCCAGACGGCCATCGGCGCACCGAGCGCGAACGCCAACGGCCAAGCCCCGATTCCCGCCCGACGCGCGGCCCAGCCCACGACGCCAAATCCCGCCGCGAGAACGAGAGCGGGCAGCCAGCGGCGAACACCCAGCTCCATCGCGCGGGTCTCGTTCCGGGCGATGGCCGTCACAGCGGCCACGTAAAGCCCGAGCAACCCGGCCGACGCGATCACGGGCGCCGACAGCTCACCCCGCCATCCGGCCGCGACAGCGCCCGTCAACAGGCTCAGCGCCCGGCAGCCGCCCATGAATAATGGACCGAGGATTCGGAAGCGCTTCATCACGCTGTTGTACAGCAGCACGGTCGCTGTCAAAAGCGCCACGGTGCCCAAGCCGGCCCAACCGTTGAACCCCGCGACCGCGATGCCCGCCGCAGCCGTCATTAAAAAGAGAATAATCGCCGTGCGCGGCCGGATTGCACCCGAGGGGAGCGGCCGGTCAGGCCGCTCGCGCCGATCCTCGGCTTGGTCGAAGAGATCGTTCCCAATCAGCCCGTGCGCGTAAATCAGCAGCGCGGATGCCGCCGCAACGCCCGCGCGCGCCCAAGCGGGAATCACAACTCCCCACAGGGCGCATCCGGACTCCAGCGCCGTCGTCGAAAAACCGGCCGCCGAAGCCAGCAGAAAGCCGGCCACGGGGTCACCGGGCACCGTCAGCAGATTGGGCGGCCGCAGCAACGCCCACCCCGCGTGCCGCACCGGGGCGGAGTGGTCCGGACCGCTCATCGCTGGAACTCGCGTGGATCGACCGGCGCGAGATCGAAGCGGGGCCGCCAGGCCGGAGATTGGGAGTAAAACGCCATCGCGTTGGCGAAGACCAAGCGATGAAGGGTCTGCTCGTCGTGACCGTCCGCCTGCATATGATCGACCACCTTGATCAGGCTCAACGGATCGGAGACGCCCCAATCCGCCGAACCGCTAACGATGATGCGCTCGCTGCCGACGCGCCGGA
This sequence comes from Lentisphaerota bacterium, assembly GCA_016873675.1. Taxonomy (NCBI): domain Bacteria; kingdom Pseudomonadati; phylum Lentisphaerota; species Lentisphaerota bacterium. The sequence continues at coordinate 13,623 of VGWG01000037.1, forward strand.
CGATGTCGCTGACCCGCGCGGGGTTTAGTTTCGAGAAGGGATAGACCGTCAGGCCGCAGAAACATCTGGTTTCGTTGATGGCCAGATCGATCGTCTCCTCGGTGTTGTGATCCAGGTAGACCCTGCGTTCGTCCATGCCGGCTTTGCGCAGACACGCCACGGTCCGTTTGATGCCCTCAGGCTTGTTGACATGAGGCAGGTGAACAATCACGGGCAGGTTGCGGGCCTGCGCGATATCGAGCTGCCGCAGCAGGGCATACTCCTCGGCGTCGCTGATTCGGTCGAAGCCGATTTCTCCGAGGGCCACGCACCTCTCATGATCGAGATACTCGCCCATTCCGGCCAGGACCTCGTTGACCAGCTTCGTGTTCCCGGCCTCTTTGGGATTGTAGCCGATGGCAGCGTAGTGATCCACGCCAAACCGCCGCGCCCGCACAGTCTCGAAATCGAGGACGAGCTTGAAGTAGTCGAAAAACGTCCCGGCGTAGCGCCGGTCACTGCCCAGCCAGAACGACGGTTCGACGCAGACCCGTATTCCGGCGCCGTATAGGGCCTGATAGTCGTCCGTGGTGCGCGAATACATGTGGATATGGGGCTCGATAATCACGATCACTCTCCGTTCAGGCGGAAAAAAGTATAACCCATGCGCTTAAACGAAGCGACCGAGAAAAAAGTTCACAGTCTGACAGGACCCCTGTAGGCCTCTTTCAGAATCTGCGGGTCCGGCTTGAGGGTGTCCGGCATGCCCGATATCTGTATCAGATGGTTGACGAGGGTGTTGACCGCTCGACGCTCTCAGCCGCCATCTTCACGAGTTCGCGCTGAGATGGGGTCAGATTCCCGGCGCATCCGGAATTGAGCATCTCGATCACGCCGGAAGAAACGGTGAGCGGCTGGGTGATCTCCTGGCTAAGTTCGGCATAGCGCGTCACGAGTTCCTCGCGGGTAAGCTGCAGTCCGATGCCGTTGCGCCGCGCCGCACTTTCGATGCTGGCAATGGTTTTGCGGTCGGCGTTGACCTGACCGGCCAACGACCGGATTCCCTGCTCGGCATCCGTCGTCATGGAGGAAAGCAGCTCGCGTATCTGATTGAACGCCGCCACGATATCCTCGTTCCGGTCTTCGATGACGGTGTCGTGCTGCTCCAGCACCGTGGCGGCTTGCCGGAGCATCGCCGCCAGTGCGACGGATCGCTGCCGACGCACGGCGATGGCCATTTGGCGGGCTTCTTCTGTCTGGCCGGGGAGCATGCCCTCGTCGGCTGCGTCGTTCTTCTCCGGAAGAGCGGATAGCCCCAGCAAGTCAGCCAGGATTCTCGCGCTCGTTCGACGGGGGGCGCGCGGTTTGGTCGGACGCCCCGGGTCTGGTGTGGCGGCCTGTGGACCGGTGATGCGACGGTACTGCACGTTCACCACTTGCACGCTACGCAGGTGGGCCAGTTTCATCACGTTTTCGAAGCCGCCGTCGGCGGCCAGAGTCATGGGCCCCGTGCCGAACAGCGTCACAAACTTTAGAAACTCGTCCCAGTTTGCAGGCGAGAGAAAGGCGATCCCCTCGACCTTGTGGAGCACCATCCGTTCCGGCAGATTTCGGGCCAAGCCACTTCCGGCACTCGATACCTCGCCGTTGATCAGAAGTGTCCGATCTCGAAGTGTGATCTCGATCGCCCCATGCTCGCCGACCAACCGTTCCAGCACAGGAAACGCGGCGCGCGCGGAAACCAGCGTCACGTTATGAGTCGGGCCGTAAAGTCCCGCCTGACCAACCAGCAAAGATAAGTCGCGAAGCAGTGGCAAGAGGGTGTCTTCCGGTATCTTTGTCAATTTCATAATGCGCCATCCAACTGAATTGCGGAACACCCCCAGTAAAGCATAATTTGGCACGCTTGACAAACACTGGATAGAGGCCTATCAGAGGTCCATTGACCGGTCCTTCAAACACTGGCCCCATACCTTCTCCACCGCCTCGCCAGCCATTTTCACCGCGCGGTTGGGTGGGATCGGTTAGGCCCGCGCGGATCAGGGGGATGTCAACGGGGGTGCCAATCTGACCCAACGTAACGATGGCCGGGCGGGACAAGCGGGCGGCGTGGTGGTATACTTGCGGCGTTTTCGTGTGACACCTCCAACGAAAGAGACCGCCATGGCAACCAAGCGACCCCCCGTAAAACCCACCGATCCCCTCCCCTTCCGAGATCCTGTCCTCTCCCTCGACGCTCGGGTGACCGACTTGTTGGACCGCATGACCCCTGCTGAGAAAGTAGGCCAGATGTGCCAGTGGCCGGTGTTCGGTGACCTGCGCGAGGCCGTGGTCGCCAAGGGGCTCGGAAGCATCCTCTGCGGCGTGGACGAGGATGCCGACGAGCTGCAGCGTCTGGCGTGCGAGCAGACTCGCCTCGGCATCCCGCTGCTGGTGGCGATCGACGCCATCCACGGCCACTCGATGCAGCACAACGCCACGATTTTCCCCAGCGCATTGGCGCTCGCTTGCGCCTGGGACGAAGCATTGTGCCAGCGCGTGGCTCGCGCCACGGCCCGGGAGATGGCCTATACCTGCTGCGCCTGGACCTTCAGCCCAGTTCTCTGCCTGCCGCGCGACCTCCGCTGGGGACGCGTCGACGAGACTTTCGGCGAGGATCCCTATCTGATCGGGCTTTTCGGCGCGGCCATGGTCCGCGGCTACCAGGGCGACGACCTGGCGCACCCGGAGTCGGTCGCGGCCTGCGCCAAGCACTACGCCGGCTACGGCGACACCCAGGGCGGCCGTGAGGCGTCGGAGTCGGACCACTCCGAGCGCAAGATGCGCAGCCTCTTCCTGCCGCCGTTCGCCGAGGCCGCCAAGGCCGGCTGCGCCACCTACATGACCGCCTATCAGGTGATCGACGGCACCCCCTGCACCTGCAACCCGTGGCTGCTGCGCACGGTTCTGCGCCACGAGTGGCGCTCCGACGCGCTGGTCGTGACCGACTGGGCCAACGTCAGCCGCATGATCCGGGAGCAGTTCGTCGCCGCCGATTTCGACGAGGCCACGACCCGCGCCGTCCACGCCGGTAATGACATGATCATGACGACTCCAGAGTTCTACGAGGCGGCACTGCGCGGGCTGGAGTCCGGCGCGATCCCGGCGGCGCTCGTCGACGAGGCGGTCGCCCGCATCCTCCGCCTGAAGTTCAGGCTGGGCCTTTTCGAGAATCCCCGCCGCATGGACAAGGCCAAGGCCAAGGCCGTGATCGGCTGCAACGCTCACCGCGCCCTCGCCCTGCAGGCCGCCGAGGAGTCGGCCGTGCTGCTCAAGAACACCGGCATCCTGCCATTGCGGCGCGACATCACCCGCACCATCGCTGTGATCGGGCCCAACGCCGACAACGACCTCGAACAACTGGGCGACTGGTCGCTCGGCGCGGGCCAGGGCCAGGGCCGGATGCGCAAGCACGACCGCGCTATAACCAAGACGCTGCTGGACGGCCTCATCGCCCAGTTCGGTGCCGATGCCGAAGTTCGCTACGCGGCCGGTTGCGGCGTCCGCGAGCCGGGCCTGCACAAGATCGCCCAAGCCGTGCGCCTGGCGGAGGCGTCCGACGTGGTGGTGCTCGCCTTGGGCGACCAGTTGCACTGCACGGGCGAATGCAAGAGCACAGCGACGCTCGAACTCCAAGGTGGCCAGAAGGCGCTCGTCGAGGCCTTGGCCGCGACCGGCACGCCGCTGGTGGTGGTCTTCATCGCCTCCAAGCCGCTGGCCATCCCCGAGGTCGACGCCAAAGCCGACGCCGTCCTGTGTGCCTTCAACCCCGGGATGGAGGGCGGCGTGGCGCTTGCCAAGATCATCGCCGGCAGCGTCGCCCCGCAGGGCCGCCTGACCCTCTCCTTCCCCTGCCACGTCGGCCAGCAGCCGGTCTTCTATAACCAGACGGCGGGCGCGCACCACCAGGACTACCCCGACCTCCCCGGGAAGGGGTTCTTCGGACTCTACCCCTTCGGCTTCGGCCTCACGTACACCACCTTCGGCTACTACGGCACGGAAGTCTCACAGGCGTCCTACGCGCCCGGCGAGACGGTCAGACTCTCCGTCGAGGTCCGCAACACCGGTGATCGCGACGGCGTCGAGACGGTGCAGGTCTATATGCGCGACGTGGTCTCCTCCGTGACCTGGCCGCGCAAGAATCTGGTCGCCTTCCGTAAGGTCGCCCTGAAGTCGGGCGAGAGCAGGCGCATCACCTTCGAGATCCCCGGCGAGCGCTTTGCCATCCTCAACGCTCGCTGCGAACGGGTCGTCGAGCCTGGTGCTTTCGAACTCCTCGTCGGCGGCAGCTCCAAAGACAGCGATCTGAAAACCGTCCGCTTCATGATCGGCGCCCACACGTAGCCGCCACCCTTACTCGGATACGCTTAACCGCCTGTGTTATTCGACCCCGATACCGATATCGACCCCGACCCCGATTCACATACCCACACACGCGCATTCCCTGTGGCATTAATCATGATCACGCGGCGCGGCGAGACGCCGACGCCCTACCCGCGCGGTGCGCAGACACACGCACCCACAAACACACACACCCACATACCCACACACGCGCATTCCCTGTGGCATTCATCATGATCACGCGGCGCGGCAGGGACGCCGCGCCCTACCTCGCGCTTCGCGCATTTCCGGACACAGACCCTTTCAGCTTTCCGTTTTCAGCTTTTCTCATGCGCTACGGGGCGGGCTGGGCGGCAGGAGCTTTTTCCAGCCGGTCGAGTTTGGCAAGGGCGACCTTGCCTGCGCGCTGGATCCGTTCGTGCGGGAAGCGGGACGCCTCTTCAAAGGCGCTTCGGCTTTCGAGATCTCCCCACTCGCTCAGCGCGACGATGGCGGCGATCCGGATGACCTCGTTCGTGTCACGCAGATACCCCCGAATCTCCGGGATGCTTTCCCGCAGATTCAGCGTGGCCATGCAGCGGATCGCCAGGTCCCGAAGGTTGCTGGCCGCTGGATCCGTCAGCCAGTGTTCCGCCGTCTTCTTGCCCGCCGGATGCCCCAGCCGCACCAGCCCCAGCAAGGCTTCGCGTTGAACCGCCACATCCGGATCGCCCAACCGCTCCTGAAGCACCGTCTCCACGAGCTGCTTCTGCTGGTCGTCCGCCGCCGCGTGGTTCTCTGAGAGAGCCTGGACACAGAATGACCGGAAGCGCGACCCTTCCGCCGGGTCCATGAGAATGGCGATGAGGTCCGCTATCAACTGCGGATAACCCGATCGGGCCAGCAGTTTGGAGGCCTCATTGCGAACGGTATCGGAATCGGTGGTGTCCTTGAGAATCGCGACTACAGCCGCCATGTCCGCCTCACTCTGAACCCGCTCCACCCGCGCCTCAAAATCGGGAGTCACCCGCTCTTTTGAGGTCCGATCCGCAAAATTCTTCAGCATGGGGCTGACATTCGTGTAGACCGGGTGGGATCGAACGCCCGCCCCCGTGTCGGGCGCCTCCTGTTTCGACGGCTCAGGCCGATTCACCGACGCGGGCGCACCCTCGACCGCAGGGCGCGTGGCAGGAGAAGCAGACGCTGTGGCAGTCCGCTCGCGCGGTGCCCGTCGTATGATGACAGCCGCCGCCACAAGCCCACACGTCAGCGCCACCAGCGCAAGGACCACGCGATCCGGCTTCTGGCGTGGCTGATTCGTTTCCGTCTTCGGCATATCAACTCCCTCCGCACCCACAATCCGTGGGACATGCGAACCAGCCTGCCATGTTCGTGTGCGCAGGCACCTGCAGCCACGCCTTGAAGTCTGTCTGTTGTTCGCGCGTCAGAATAGCGGTCAATGCGTCATAGGCATCACGCCGCGCCCGCTGGTCCAAGCGACTGCGCCACAGCGCGTCGGATTGCTGCTGCGCGCTTCGTAAGTCCGCGTCACACGTCTCCATCACCTGCTCCAGCGTGGCGGCCTGCGTCTCTTCCAGCCTCAAATCCTGCCGCAGCCTGCTCGCCACCACCGTCGAGGGCACCGGTCCATGGGTGGGGGCCAGCGCCTCAACAGCCGAACGGAGGGGCGAGGCCTCCGCATCCGCTGTCGCCGCCGCTGGCCCCCGCTCGTGAATCGCCAGCGCCAGCGCCCCCAGCCCGCAAAGCACCCCCACATAAGCCAGATAACGATCTGTGTGTTTCATGATCGTAAGCGGCTTAACTTTGACCGTCTTGACACGGCGGGATCAGGCGATACGTGATGCCGACGTCCGCGCCGCCAGCCACTTAGCCGGGGTGAGTTTTCGAGCCTCGTCGGCCTTGATGTGCGGCAGGCGACTGAGCACGTCCTTGAGGTACTCTTCAGGGTTGATCCCGTGCATCTTGCAGTTCTGAACGACCGTGTACATCACGGCGTTCTGCCAGCCGCCGCTTTCGGAGCCGAAGAACAGCCAGTTCTTTTTTCCGATCGCGCTGGGCCGGATCGCGTTCTCGACGAGGTTGTTGTCGATCTCCATTTCCCCGTTGCCGACATACATCGTTAGTCCTTCCCAGCGGTCCAGCGCGTAGGAGATCGCTTTGCCGGTCAGGCTTTGGGGGAGGTGGTGCGGGCGCTGGGCTTCGAGCTTGCTTTTCAGCGCGGTGAGCATGGGCGCGCTTTCGGCCCTGCGCCGGGCTTCGCGCTGTTGCGCGTCGGCCCCGGATTCCCTCAGTTCCGCCTCGACCCTGTAAAGCGACTGGATGTCCGTGAGCACGGCCTTGGCGAGGGCCGACTCGTCCTGCGCCTTGTGGAAGCCGCGGCGGGCGTGCGCCCAGCAGTTGCCGAGCTTGAGCTTGCCGCCCTCTGGGCGCGCCTTGTTGTGGCTCTCGTACGCGATGTAGCCGTCGGTCTGAACGGTCCCGTCGAAGCAGCCGAGCATGTCCTCAAGGCATTTCGCGCCGCGGCCCGCGTGCCACTCGAAGTACACGCCCCGGCCCGGGGCCAGATAGACCCAGAGGTAGCCTTTCTTGGTTTTACCGTGCCCCGGGCAGATATATCCGACCGGGGTTTCGTCGACCTGAAGGTAATCTGCCTCCAGGACCTCCAGCCGAAGCTGTTCGTAAATGACCCGCAGCCAGTTCGCCGTCCTCCAGACCCAGACGCACATCGTCTTGCGCGAAAGGAGGATACCTTCCCGAGCGTAGATCTGCTCCTGCCGGTACAGCGGCTGGTGGTCGGCGAACTTGCCGGTGTTGATATGGGCGAGCAGCGACGCGGAGGCGAAGCTGCCGGGGATGAGCTGTTCGGGGGCGGGCGCGACGATGGGCGCTCCGCCACCGGCCCGGCGCACGTATTTGCGGCGCTCGATGACGACCTTCTTGAAGCGCATCGGCTCGACGTCGAGTTTAACGGTCTCCTCGGAACCGATCAGGCGCCACTCTTCCGGGCAGGCCGTGACCTCAGGCGGGTCGATGACGGTCCGCTCTTCCGGCAGATCGTCGGGCAGGCGGTCCCGTTTGGCCGTGCGCTTTTTCCTGGGGGCGGGCACCGCGTCCTCTCCTGCGGCGGGCTCCTCGTCGAAGCCCGGCTCCTCGCCAGCGCCCAACTCCAGCAGCATCTGGTTGGAGTCAAGCTTCTCGCTGGAGCTGCCGAACACGCGCCTGATGAGCAGGTCGACCTTGTCGCGCAGAAGCTTGTTCTCCGCCCCGAGCCGTTCGTTTTCGGAGACGAGCCGCCCGTTTTCAGTGACGAGGACCGCGAGTAGGCGGGCGAGCTCAAGCAGCTTCCCGTACTCTTCTTTCGATAGTGTGATGGTCTCATCTTTCACTGCTGCGTATTATAGCAGAACGTCTGAAAAAACGCTACGGTAAAATGCGTAAAAATAGCGATTTTATTGGCTTTTTATGTCATTCACGCTGATACCACGGCCTCATCCTCGCGCCCTTGAGATCCACCCCGTCCAAGAGCAGCGCCAAAGCCTCGGCCCCCAGCCTCAGCTTGCCGTTTTCGACGTCCACCCCGGCCGGCCAGGAGAACGTGCCCTTCTCAAGCCGCTTGACGCAGACCCACAGGCCGGTGCCGTCGAAGTGCAGCAGCTTGACCCGGTTCCTGTCCCTGTTCGTGAAGACGAACAGCGCCCCCTGACGTGGGTCCTCCCTCATCTTCTCCGACGCCAGCGCGTACAGCCCGCCGAAACCTTTTCGCATGTCCGCCGGCTCGACCGCCAGATAGACCTTGAGCCCGCCCGTGACGTTCAGCATGACGCCACCCGGCGGATGAACGCGGCATGGTCTCCGGTCGCCCGGAGGTTTCTGAAGCGGAACACCCTCCCGTCGGGACGGATGACTTCCACCGCCAAGTCGCTGACGACCGGCGGCTGGATCTCGACCTCGGCGAACCCGCCTGCGCTGAGGCTCCGCCCCCGCTCGCCACGCGCACGCAGCCACTTCGAAAGCGTCACGGCCTTCAGTCCGTTGGCCCGGCAGAACGCCGCCTGCGTTATTCCGCTCCCGCGGTATTGGCGTATCAGTTCCCGGCGCTCGCTTTCGAGATAACGCTTGCGCCCAAGCTTGTCCGTCTTCGCGATTTGTGTGTTCATGCCGGTGTTATAGCACGGCGCTCAAAACACGGCTAGTCTGTCAAAGGTACGCCGCTTACAATACGAATGGTAGAAGGCGATTATGTTTCATGGTGTGTGTTGAGGATGATGTGTAGGAGAGCATTCCCGAAAGCCACCGCCGCAAGGAACCTCGGTGTCCGGCTCGCATTTTTTCTCGCAAAGACGCCAAGATCGCCAAGAGGCTCCAGAATCCATTCCTTTGCGTACTTTGCGTCTTGGCGAGATCAAAGCGCTTCCCACAACTAACGCCTTATCACACAAAGCATCAACGAGTTGACCGATTACGGTATTGCGAGCGTTGAACCCAAGCCCAACACGGTCACGCCGTTAGTGTCTTTTGTTACGAAGAAATGCACCGGTTGCAAAGGATCCGCATTCTGTCGCTTTGCCGCAGCCGCTATGATGGTCCACTCCTTCTCGTCGCGAAAAACAATTGTGCCCTCTTCTGCTGAAGTACCCACGCAAATAAGTAAACAACGCAGCGTGACCGGATCGGTCTCCTTTTCCATGGCTCGCAACAAGGATTGCTTCACTTTCTTCGCACCCTCGCCCACTATTTTAGGTCTATTGGGATCAGATTCCATCCCTTCGGTCCCATCCGGATATCGTACAACCGTCCTGCCCGTTACCAGCATTGCCCCTCGGTTTACACTATCCCTGGTTCCCTCGTCCAGTAATCGCACGATCATCTGCACAGCTCGAATCGGCAGGTAGTGTTGCGAATAGTACATACGCCCCCCTATAACCGCAACCACACAGCCTACAATCGCCAACACCACTCCTAAATATAGTTTCATAAATAGCTCCATTATCGGTGCTGGGGGCTCACGGCCCCTTGAAAGACCAGTCCTTCAGACGGATCGGTTCAGCCCTCTCGAATACGTGACTTTCGTTCCGAACGCAGAGCCCGCTACCCGTATCCGGATTATAGCCGTCTGGGTTACAGTAGGGCCCGGGATCAGGGTAAGGCGGCGGATTCGTACAACTTCCGTATCCCGTGGCATTCGTCCACCCGTGATCCCAATTGCCGCGCCAGACTTGGTTGGAACTGACGGCTGCAGTATTTGTATACGAGGTAATGCGGAACCCCAGTAAATACCCAGGGGCCGCGTTCGTCTCCCAGAGGTCATTAATGAAATCAACATCTCTATCGCTTTCCCAGGTCCACACAATCCCCGATCCCGTCCCAAAACCACCCTGACTTGGCGACAGATCATGCGACTGGTGATGTCCGTTCTCGTGGTGAATTGTCTTAATGCACGCAACAATATTTGCACTATTCGTATCGAAAATACGTATCTGATCCTTCCATGTCGGAGACCACGCGGTAGGCACATAGTCTCCCGCTTGACCTCCATCCCCAACAATGGCGCTGTTGTAATACATCTTCGTTGTCTGCGGCCCGAATGGCCCACTCCCGCTACCTGAAAACCCATTCGCCACCTGCTGCCAGTAGACGTACCAGTTGGGGTTGCCGGCGGCGACGTAAGCGGGCGCGAGTGTACCCGCCGCGATCACTCTGGCGGCGGCATTGGTTCCGGTGCGGGCGAAGCGGAACTGGACATTCGTGCTCCAGCACCAGTCGACGCGCTGGGTGAATCCGAGCCAGACGTTGGTGTTACCAAAAGCGCTGTTGTTGTTAGGCATGGTGGCGTACAGGAAGTTGGTGGCCCACGGCTGGTTAGGCACCGGCGCGCAGGCATTCGTCAGGGGTGTCACATTGCCGACCGCCGGCATCCGCCAAATCAGCCGATCCCAGACCAACTGCCGGGTGGCGGGAGCCAGACCTAGCAGACGGGAAGTCTCGACCGTGACTTTGCACTGGCCGGGGTTCGCATGATCAAAGACGTACAGCGGATGCGTGGCGATGTCAGCGCCGGCTCCGGCTTCGCCGTCCGCCGGTAACGGGCCGGATGGTTTCGCGATCTTCACGTCCGGACAGATCATATACCAGGGGTCGACAAGTTCGCCTCTCCGCCCGATCTGAGGTCCGGCAGGATCGGTCGGGAGTGGCTGTTTAGACCATAGATAACCAGAACCCGAAACATTTGCAACGACCTTAAAAGACGTACAGATCAGATTGTTGGAATAAACCCCGAGTAACAGCCCTTCTGTCTCGTTCGTGGCGCTAAGGCTTGTCGAACTGAGCGTAACCGGCGGTTGCGTCCATTGCATGTTGAGACTGGGAGGAGTGACACTCCAATCCACCGATCTTCCAACGGGGACAATGGCCGTATGTATGCCATTGTTCGTCAGGATTACAGGAACGCTCGGACCCGGAAAACACAGGCGCGCATCCACCGCCGTGATGTTTACAACGTCCACGGTCTGCGTTCCAACTATTAAGGACAATTGAAATACACCCGCCGTGTGGGGAACAGCCACATAATTGACGAATCGATTCAGCGTCGGGTTGCCTGCGAAATATACATTGAAGGAGTTGGCATAGTTATTGGTTGGGGCTGGAAATACAGGCCCCTTTGTCCAATGCCACCAGGCGTCACCGGCTGAAGCCACTTGATGGGAGGTGTTTGAATGAACAACCTTTACACTCACGTCGCTCACATCATTGGTTCCCAAGTATATTCCAACATTCGCGCCATAATACCCGGTGAGCGATGGCATATTTGTTGTGACAGGTATTTGCCCGGGAATGCGAACGAAAAATGGCTTAATCCAGTTACCTTGGTTGATGATAGTTGAAGTCGGATGCTCGGTGTTCGCGCTCTGGATGTCCCTGTTGGCCGGATCATTAGGAGCGGCTGCACCAGCGGCTTTGGTGCTGGCTAACGCAACCCCACCCCCATTGATTGGGCTACCGGGAGCGATTGGCACTGGCGCAGGGGGGGCGGAACAGCGGACGCCAGCCAAACGCTCCAGTCGTAAGCGGTAATTTGTATGCTCTCCAAAGCCGGATTATCCTCCACGATCAAGGGGGCTTCCACCAGGCCATTGGACGGGGTGATATATGACATGGAAGAGAAGTACGCCCAAGAACTCAGGTCCATGGGGGCAGCAGGAGTATTCTCCAGCGTTGTCAGGACACCATTGCTGGAAAATTGCACTTGGGTCACAAAGAAGGTGATGTCATGGTTGTCGAAGGGTTCCGAAGGTGCGTTGGTCGTATCGTCCCGGTGATGACGCAAGGTCAGAAAATTAGTCAGCACCCCTGGCACTGGCAATGCATCGGGAGAAAATGTCCATTCGCCCTCCTCGCTCACGGTATCCCAGATAAAGGCGACATCCGAATCCACGTGGATCGTATGAATGGTGCATTTCGGATTGAGAATGCCGTCGGACAGCACATCGCTCGATGTCATTACGCCGCTAATGACGCCCCCAGCGGCCGTGGCTACTTTCACCGCAGCCACATCCGCTGTGGCGGTCAAGCTCCCCATCTCCAATTTTGCATCCCGGCCAACCTCATGTCCTCGACCATTGACCAAACTGACCTCCACCGAAATGTTGGCCATCGCTGGCAACACCTTGATTTCCACGTCCGCCTGATGGGCGGCCGAGGCGAATCCGCCAGCGCCTATGCTCACGCCAACTGAAGACACATATCCGGTTGATGCATTCTTGGGGGTGACTGTGATGGAATCGACCTGGTAGACCGTGAACGCAACCCGGTCATAGTACGTCCCGGGTGTGGTGGGATCGGCGCCGTTGTTGATGGCCTCCAGAGTAATGTGTTCAGGGCCGCAGTTCGTCCAGTTGCCAATGGCGTCTTTTGTGGGGCCGGTGGCGCTGACTGAAACACCCTTAACCCAGAGTTGCGTGGGCATGGACGATGCCGGGGAGTAGTTGGTGGGGCTCAAGACTTGAATCCCGCCATTTGTCGCTGTCCAGATTTCGATCTTGCTGCTGTCCCAGTTCAGCCGGGTCTTCATGGGCTCGTTCACGCCGACGGCTTTCAGCGTGATCATCTGC
>VGWG01000038.1 GCA_016873675.1 Lentisphaerota bacterium
GCTGTTCACCGGTCACGCGCGTGTAAGACACTTTGTCTCCTTTCATGTTTACCACATGAAGGAAGTGTACTTCACCGCGTGGCCGTTTTCAAAACCCTAAGTGTTGCACTGGCCGGTCGCGCGCGCGTTCTCAAAAGCATCGCGGACGTGGTGGCCTGCACCGTGGTCTCCCGTCAGCGTTTTCTTTCGGCCTGTGCCCGGCTCTCCAGCTTTCGGTGGAAGGCCATTCTGATCGAGGCGACGCTTGAGGACGTAAAAGGAGGCTTTGCGCAATTCGGCATACCCTCCGACGTTCACCCTAACGCCGTCTGCGGCACCTTGGACGCGATCGAGGCAAAGTTCGGCATCCCAATCATCTATGCTTCGACGATACAGTATTTGACGACGGAACGAGCCGCCAGTTGGCTCTCAAAACACTTCACTTACTGGTGGTTGGAGGAGCATGGCCACGGACGGGTGTTGATCGATTCAGACGGACTATGACTTTAATGTCTCGTAGGGGTCTGATTAACAACACCGTCACACCTCTGGACTCTCTCAGGGAATCGGTGTCTATTCAGCAATTCTAATTATGGCACATCCGTACAGTCGAAATCGAAATCGCTATCGGGGTCGATTTCCTTGCTTTCTCGTCGATTTCGGTCCCGATACCGATTTGGATCTCGATAGCAACATAACATCTCGGGGACAAACATCTCAGACTGTCCTTTGGTGAGGAATCGTGGTTGACATCATACCACATGTGGTGTATAGTGAACCACAACGCTTAAGGAGGCGATAGTCATGAACTTTGGAGAGACGGTCAAGAATATGCGAATTGCGCAACAGAAGACGTTGCGGCAGTTCTGCAACGAGCACGGACTGGACCCTAGCAACTGGAGCAAGGTCGAGCGGAACGTGAGCCCACCCCCGAAGGAAGAGGCGACGTTGGCCCGGTGGGCGCGGTTTTTGGGACTCGAACAAGGCGCTGACGCATGGCGCGACTTCATGTATCAGGCCGAGGTCAGTCGCGGGAATATTCCCCGAGAGGTGATGAGCGACGCGGCACTCATCAGCAAACTGCCGGTCTTTCTGCGTACGGTGCGCGGAGCGGAATTGACGGAAGAACAGCTCGACGACTTTATCGAGCGGGTGCGTGAAGCTCATTCGCCGGATCGGACATGAATATACCCTTCATTGAAAACGAAGAGATTTGGAAGCAGGCCGACGCGTTTCGCGCCTCGCGTGAGCTGGTCGGCAACAATCTGCCGCCCATCGACGTCCTCTATATCGTTGACGTCGCCTTGGGTTTCGACGTGATCGATATCCCCAACCTTTTTGCGGACCTGCAAATGGATGCCGCCATCGTGCCGGGCGGGAAGGCGATATACGTGGACAAGGACGCGTTGGAAGGATGGGATCGCCATGACCGCTGGAGTGAAAAGCGATTGCGTTTTTCCATCGCTCACGAGTTGGGGCACCATGTCATGCATCAGGCAGTCATGGCCGATGTGAGTTTTTCGGACTTCGTCACGTTCAAGCGGTGGATACTCGACCATCGGCGCAGCGGCCGCATCGAAGACCAAGCCAACGAATTCGCCGGCCGGTTTCTCGTGCCGTCCGAAATTCTGTTAGCAGAATATGACGCGGTCCAAAAACGCATGTCCGCTGCCGAACCACGCTGGCGTGAGATCGAAGGTGCGCGTGCGTTTGTCGCAAAATCAATCGCGCCACATTTTGGCGTAAATCCCCAAGTGATCGAAACACGCTTCGATCATGAGCGCATTTGGCCACTAGAGTGAATCGCCGTCCTGAGCCAGCATCAGCGCCCACGTGCCGATAGTCGCCAACAGTTCTCCGGCAGCCGATCCGCCGTTTTCAGGCGCGTTCCAGTTTATCTTTCCGCCGTTTCGCCCATCAGGAGGCACGGAAGGTCCGTCCCTTGGATTTCACGCGCTTGAGAAAAACGGAAGGTCCGTCCCTTGGGATTTCATCGCCAGACCGAATCCTTCTCCGACCTTCTGGAGCGTGATAGCCGCGTCCGCCAGACCCGCCTCAAGCTCGCCCGGCTGCAGAAGCAACTCCGGGCGGAAAAATAGTTCAACCGCAAGGTCGCCATCAACGCCTACATCCGCCGCCTGGACGCCGAGCTGAGCAAAGACCTGGGCCACGCGGAACACCGGTCGAACGATGACAGATAAACAGTTTTATTGTTTATGTTGACGGATACGCCGCGAAATGAAACAATGAACCCCACTTTTTACACGCAAGGAGGGCGTTATACAAATGATCGCGCAGTTCAAAATCAAGAATTTCCGGTCAATCCTCGACATGACCCTCGATTTCCGCTTCACCGAAGGCAAGGCGCCCAATGGCTACAAAAACTGGGACACCCTGCCGTTTCTGGATGTCGGTGCTTCCGATAACCGTTTGGTGCCTTGCTTGGCCATCTTCGGCGCCAATGCCTCCGGCAAGACCAACATCGTTAAAGCCATGCACACGTTGCGGCGTGCCGTGACAGGCAAGGACACCCCCGCCACAGAGTACTTCGAGCCCAACAAGCTCCATGATGAGCAGGACACCACGTTGTTCGAGCTGACCGCCATCCTCGGTGGCGACGTGTTCGTCTACCGGCTCGAATACAACGGTGTGGAAATTCGACAGGAGTCCTTGACGAAGAACGACGCCCCGCTCTATGGCATCAACGGCCAGAAAGGGGTCTTCTCGTCCGCCATCCGCGCGGAAGGCTATCCGCAGGAACGCCTGCAATCCATTCTGGACGTCGAATGTTCCGACGGCAAGGGCCATCAGACAACCTGCTTCCTGAAGCGGGTCGCTCAGAATTATGCCGGCCTGAACGCCGATCTGAAACGCATGTTCGACGCCATTGACACCGGCTTCGTCGTCCTCGCCGACAACGATATACCGCTGCCTAAGGCGTTGGATCTGCTGAGCCCCTTCCATGACGGAGACCGCACAGCCGCCCTGGCTGAGATCGTCGCGATTGTCCGCATGCTGGACATCGACATCCGTTCGATTTCCGTCAGTCAGAGCGTGTTTGCACAAACGGATGAGAACCTCGCCCTGCCAAAAGGGTGCCTCGTCCGGATGCTGCCTGCCGAGAAACAGGTGGAGGTGGTGGATATCCGCAGCGTCCACAACAACCTGCGCGGGGTGCCCGTCGAGTTCAGCTTCGTGGCCGAAGAGTCGGAGGGGACGCAACGTGTTGCGAGCTTGGTCGGCGTGATGCTCGCCTGTCTCAAGGGCGGAAAAGCGTTGTTTGTCGATGAACTCGAAAACTCGCTGCATCCATTACTGGTCAAGGAACTGATCCGCATGTTCAAGGACAAGCGCTACAATCAAGAAGGAGCTCAACTCGTTTTCACCACACACAACACGGACATTCTCGACAATTCCATTCTCCGCCTGGGCGAGGTGGCCATTGTCCGCAAGACGCCCCCGGCCGGCACGCTCGTCCGGCGCTTGGTTGACTTTAAGGAGGAAGGCCTGGACGTGCGCAACGTGACCAACTTCCGCAAACAGTATCTGGATGGCTTCTATTCGGGCATCCCACACCCCGCCATCTGAGGAGCTCCCATGCCGTCATTCATCATGGTCTGCGAGGGCCGCTCGGAACGCGCCTACCTGCAACGGCTGCAGAGCTTCCTGGACAACCAAACGTTGGCATGGCCTGTGCCCCTGCGATTTATCCCCCTGCTTCCCTCTGGTAGGGATGGATCAGAACAGGGCGGCGGCTTTTACAAAGACGTGGTCAAATGCTACAAAGACCAATCTAAACTCAAGAAGCACCCCCCGATTGAGGTCTGGGTGGACGACGATATCTACGTACGGAAAGGCTCAGCCCGCGAGCGTAAGAATCGCGAGAGTTATCTAGGCAAACCCGCTGGCATTCCCGACTTCGTCTTCTCGTTTCACAACTTCGAGGATTTTCTGGCACTGCATCTGGACGATGCCGCCATCGCACGCTGGCACTCCGCCTTTGACCCGGCCCATGTGGCCGCGCCGCTTCACTCGAATGACTACAAGAAACTCTATGACTCCGTTTTTCCCGGTTACCGCAAAGGCGATTTGTCGCCCGACTTCATCACCCGCGAATCCCTCTCGCGCCTGAAAGCCAATCTCGCCAGACCGCTCGTCCCGCCGCCGGCCGATCCGCGCTTCCGAAGTTTCGCCCGGTTTCTTATCGAGCAGATCGACGCCGCCTTCCCGGATTTACTGGTCCCATAATGGAGCACGCCAGGAATGCTCGGGGACAAGGAATCCTTGTCTAGGTCCGTCCCCTGGGGTCTTGCACCGCAAGCCCGTTGTCCCTTCAATCGCCGCCCTGAGCCAGCATCAGCGCCCACGTGCCGATATTCGCCAACAGTTCTCCGGAAGCCGATCCGCCTTTTTCAGGCGCGTTCCAGTTTATCTTTCCGCCGTTTCGCCCATCAGGAGGAACGGCAGGTCCGTCCCTTGGGATTTCACGCGATTGACGATCTTCCGGAATGCTGCGTGAGGGGCAGGAGCGATAGCAGCCGCTTTTCCACCAGCTTCGAATCGGCTGCGGGATCGAACACCGTGCCCGGCCGCAGCAAGGGCTCGCAGTCCTCGGCAAATCCGGGGTGCCCCAGTTTTGCGGCCAGGTTCGTCCTGAACTCGTCCCCGGTGATGCGCTGATCTTCCTGCAATCACAGTTCACTCTCCGGCACTTCATTGACGATGACATTCCAGCGCGCCTCGCGGGGCCCGGCGCGTTCCTTCAGGGCTGAATTCAGCAAGACGTACCCCGCGTGTCTGCGGGACACCTCGGCATGGAGAGGTCCGGTCAAGGACTTGAACTTCAAGGCGTCGAGCATCCAGCCGAGACGCTGGAGCAACGCGGTGCAGGGCTCCTGACGCGCGGCCTCGGCCAGACGTCTGGCATCCAGGGATTCGGCCAACTCGGTCAGCACCGTGGCGGCGGCGTCCAAGCTCCCATAGTGCTTCTGGAACCGGATCAGATCGATGGCCGTCCATTCGGGGCTGGAAAGCGGAATGTCGCCGCTATACGTCCGAAGCGGCTGGGTCACCGCCGCCGCCATGCCTGCAAAGCGCAGGAATCGGATGCGCAGGACTGGCGTGCGGACGATGCGCAGGTGAACCGGCACCACCACCTGCAGTTCCTGCGGGCGCTGGTGGGCGGCGCCATGGCGTTCGGCCGCCGACAGGCACCCGATGTAGAAAGGCTGCCCCAAATACGCCATCAGATCGCCAATAAACCATTCCGCCGGGACAATGCCAGCGGACGCGTATTGCAGCGGAACCAGCACATAGAATCCCTTGCGCACACGATGAATACGTCCTTTGGCATGCAACCGGTGCAGCGCCTTTTCGAGGGTTTCGGCTTTCTTGGGGAGCGCCTGGCGCGCTTCATCCAGGGTAAAGCAATACCGCCCGGACTTTTCAAGGCCGTCCACCCAGTCGTTCAATGAAGCGTCTGTACTCATGGCGAGATAACAGTATCACAACCGGACACTTTTTGTCCAGTTCGGATATTTACATGACGTGGCGTGATCGGGAGGCGTGCTCGGTGACAAGGCGCTCGCCAGAGATCTCGGGAGATCGCGGGGACAGGCAATCCTTGTCTAACCTCTTGCATCGCAAGCCCGTTGTCCCCTTCAATCGCCGCCCTGCGCCAGCATCAGTGCCCACGTGCCGATATTCGCCAACAGTTCTCCGGCAGCCGATCCGCCTTTTTCAGGCGCGTTCCCGTTTATCTTTCCGCCGTTTCGCCCATCAGGAGGTACGGAAGGTCCGTCCCTTGGGGTCTTGGCCGGTGTCGCGATGGGGTCTGTCGGTAACGTGCTCGTCCATCTGCGATCCATGGGCTTCCTGCTCGATGATGATGACGTGCGGCGGCTTGTGGAGCGCGAACGCCTCATTGAGCGGTGGGCCACGGACTATTTGGCGCGCCTCCGCCACCGGCTGATCCACCATCGGTATCGCGTCGCCAGCGTCCGCGACTGGGAGCACATGCCCCGCCTGCCGCCGAACGCCTGGTGGGGCGGGGATGTCGCCGGCGCTCGTCTGACCCGCCACCTGAGCCCCGAACAGGTTACTATTTACACCCGAGCATTGCCTGATGAGTGGGTCGTGCGCGCCGGTCTTCAACCCGATCCGGATGGGAATGTCGAAGTGCTCGCGCCGTTTTGGGGGGATGCCTTGATCTCCCGCTGGCACCGTGACTTGGCGGACCTTCCCCAGGATTGCGTGCACCCCTTGCTTATTTATGCAGACCTCTTGGCGAATGATGAGGAACGCCGTTCGGAGACAGCGAAACGACTCTATGACAAATTCCTGCGCCAACTTACGACACCCGATTGACGTGCCGACCGCCAGCCTTCTGGCCCGGTTGTCCGCCACGGCAAGAGAAATAAGTTCGAGCGACTGTCCGTTGGCCAGC
This sequence comes from Lentisphaerota bacterium, assembly GCA_016873675.1. NCBI lineage: Bacteria > Pseudomonadati > Lentisphaerota > Lentisphaerota bacterium. The sequence goes on from VGWG01000038.1 coordinate 6,425, forward strand.
ACGCTTGCGAAGACGTCATGCCAAGGTAAGTTTCATATTGCGCGTGCCCTGCTCCAATCAATGATCGAGGGACTCGAAAGCTCTCGGTGACCGTGAATCTGTGTCTACCCCCCCTTGCGCCCTCTCTCTATCAACCCCGCCGCGTCTCCGGCGTAATTGAAGCGCCTCTGCCGCGGCGGGTTTCGCATCCCCTCCCCTTGCGCCGTCATCCGGTCGCGCGGCCCTGCGCCTGCCGTAACGCAAAGAGCCCCGGCGTCTGCCGAGGCTCTTTGCTTTCACACCGCACGATCCCCGCCGTTCGCCGGCTATGCCGCCCGGCGCACAAACGCCGTCAGCGCCATCGCGGGCGATCATGCGTGACTGACGATTTTCCAGAACGCTTCGACCTCTGCCGGTTTCGGTGCCAGGCCGCGGTAGTGTTTCAAAAACACATTCGCGCCGCCGACGTGCCCGAGTTGCTGGCAAACGTGATTCACGTCGCCGCTCTTGGCATACATCATCGTCGCGGCCGTGTGCCGCAGCACGTCGTTCGGCCAGTCAGTAGCCGCAAGGCTTCGTTCGGACGGATGCCTGCGAAGGCCATGACCGCCAGCGCCGCCACGGCCTCGGGCGCCACGGTCTCAGCGGTGTGCATCAACTGAGCCACGATGCCGGCACCCCACGTCGTCGGCGGCGCCTCGTCGCGGGTGTGCATCCGCTTGCCCTCGCCTCGCACGAATCGAAGCAGGGTCAGACCAACCTTCTCATACTTCGAGGCCGTCAACTCCGACCAGCCCCGCGCCTCGGTCAGCGTCTTAACAGCCCCCACGATATCGACCTTCTCCAGCGTAAGCGGCGGCGCATCGTTCAACACCGTATTGAGCACGTCAAACCGCACCTCCTTGTCCTCGACGGAGACGGAACGCCTGTTCGACTTGCGCATCTCACACAGGTAGCGCGCAGCGGCCTCTTCCCAACACTCGACTTCACCGGACGGCAATCCCGTCGAAGAACACCGTCTTGACCCTATGTCTGCCTCTATGCTTTCCCATCGTTTCCCCCTGTGCTATGCTGGTCCCTGTTGATGGCAGCAAGTATGGGCAGAATGTCACCACAGTAAAAAAAGCCCAGTAAAAACCTAGTTTTTAACGGGACTAACAATCCCATGGGTCGCAGGTTCGAGTCCTGCTGGGCCCACCATTTCGAGATGTTCCTGTGCAGAAAAAAATTGAGCAGGCGGTTGTTCTGGCCGCAGGGTTTGGAGAACGGCTGCGGCCGCTGACGGAACGGATGCCCAAGCCGCTGCTGCCGATGTGGGGCGTGTCCTTGCTTGAGCGCACCCTCCGGGCGCTGGAGGCTGCCGGCGTGCGCGAAGTAGCGGTCAACCTCCATTGGATGGCTGAGCCCTTGCAGGCCGCTCTGCGCGGCCGGCGCGGACCGGCGGCCATCCGATTTTCGCCGGAGCCGGAGATTCTGGGAACGGGCGGGGCTTTGCGTCCGCTGCAGGACTGGCTGGGCGATGCGCCGTTCTGGCTGGTGAACGGCGACATTGTCTGGCACGCCGACCTGACACCGCTCGTCACGGCCTTTGACGCGCGCGGACGGATTGCGGCGGCCTGGCTGGACCCCCGACGGGGGCCGCGCACGGTGGCCTGCGGGCCGCGCGGCGATATTGAGACCTACCGAAGCCCCGCCCCGCAGAGCCCGGGCACGGCCACCTTCTGCGGCGTGCAGCTCGTCTCCCCCGCCCTGTTCGATTTCTTCCCCGACACGAAAACGTTCTCCATTGTTGAGGCCTACGAACGGGCGCAGGCCGCCGGGCGGTCCGTGGCGGGCGTGCGGATTGCGAAGAGCTACTGGTGCGATGCCGGCACCGCCGAGCGGTATCTGCAGGCGCACGGCGACCTCAAGCATCTGGCCGCTCGGAGTCATCCGGCTGGCGCGGCCTATGATCCGACCCTCGACACGTATCCGACACCCTCGCGTTCGTTCTGCTGCGACCTGACCGGCCGGGGTCTCCGGGCGCCCGGAAGCGTGCTGCTCCCCGGCGCCGAAATCGGCCCCGGCGGACGTGTGCGACACAGCGTGGTCCAACAGGCGGTGGTGACGCGGCCGGTCGCCGATGGCGTCGTCGTCCCGGCGACGGCCTGCGGCGAGGCGGTGATGCCGCGCGTGCTGGAGGCGCTCGGATGGCCGGACGCGGCGGCGGTTTTTCTCGGCAGGCGGGGCTCGGCCCGGCGCTTCTGGCGGCTCATGCCCCCCGGTGACGGACCCGGCGCCATCGTGGTGATTGCTTCGCGCGAACGTCCCGAAAACGCCCGCTATGCGGGTCATGCGGCGTTGCTGGCCGAGGCGGGCGTGCCGGTCCCGCGCGTGCTGGCCGATCTGTCCGACGCCGACACCGTGGTCCTGGAAGACTGGGGCGACCGCTCGCTGCTCCAGCGCATGCATCGGGCCGGAGCCGACCCTGAGGCGCTGTACGAACCGGCGCTTCGGGCAACAGCGGCGCTGCACACGCGTGCCACGGTCCTGGCGCGACTGCGCGGCACCGCGATGGAACCCGCCTTCGACGCGGTGGTGTACGGCTGGGAGCACGATCTCTTCGAACACCAGCTCGTCCAGGGGCGGCACGGCCTGGAGGGAATCGGCGGGGCGGTCCGGGAGGATTTGGAAACGCTTTCACGCCGGCTGGCGGGGGTGCCGCACGTCGTGGTTCACCGGGATCTCCAGTCCAGCAACATTCTCTTCCGAGGCACGCGGATCGCGCTGATTGATTTCCAAGGGATGCGTCTGGGTCCTGCGGCTTATGACCTCGCCTCGCTCCTGTGCGACCCCTATGTGGCACTGGACGATTCTGCGCGCTCGCTTCTGCTGCGCCGTTATGCTATCCTCTCCGGCGACACCCGCGTTCTCGACGTTTTTTCCTGGGCGGCCGTGCAACGGTTGCTGCAAGCGCTCGGCGCCTTTGCGCGGTTGGACGCGATGGGATTGCCGTTTGCGCGGCACATTCCGACGGCCCTGGCGCTTGCGGAAGAACAGGCGCAGACCTGCGGTCTGCGGACGCTGGCCGGGTTGCTCAGCCGCATTGCGGATCGGGAGCGCGCGAAGAGAACGGACAGCAGAAAGGGAGCGGTTGTTTGACGAACCTGGTCTGGAGCTTTATCACGCGTGTGCGACGCGAGGCCCGGTGCAAGCCGGAGGCCGTCTGCGTCCGCGCGCTGGGAAGCGACCGCACGTTCCTCGCCTATGACTGGGGCTGCGACACCTTTGTCTTTGAGAAAGGCGTCTGGAGCCTCCTGTCGCGCGCGGAGCGCGACCCGGTCCTGATCGTCCGCAAGGCGGCGCTGATTCCCGGCGCGCCGGGCTACATCTTCACCCTGACCAAGGGCAACCACAGCGTCGCGGCGCTGCCCCTGCTCAACGGCCAGTTCTGGAATCTGGGCCGTGTGCCGCAGAAAAAGCGCAGCGCGCTGTTGCAGCGGGAACTCGTGTGCTGCAACATTGTGGGCGACACGTTCGAGCTGTCGCAGCGCGATGTCCCGGACGCGAAACTGATCGACGCGGATGCCTGGCTCCAGACGCTGGGCGTGCCGATTGACACCATCGTGATGGCCGAGCGCACCGACTCGACGCTGGCCCACTACCGCAAGCAGGGGCAGGAGTGGCGGATCCGGCCGCTGGCGTGGACGCGCCAGGAGATGGATCTGGCGCTCAGGAGCAGCCGGTCCCGCCTGACGACCCGCCTCCAATTCTACCACAGCGCCCGCGGCGTCCATTTCCTCTCCTACCGGGACTTTCACCAGCTCGCCGAGTGGGTAACGACCGACTATAGCGACTTTCTCGCCGGGATCCGGGAGCTGGTGGCAGTTCCCGAAGGCTTGCGCGCATCCAACACCCGGCTCGAAAAATTCCACGGCCATCACGAGATCGAATTGTTCGGCATGCGTCCGGGAACGGCCGAGACCGCGATCCTGCCGCAGATGGAGAATCTGCTCGAGGGGATCACGCTAAACCGGCTGAGCACGGCGGACATCGAGGCGGGAATCCGGCGAATTGACGACCTGTTCCGCCGCTCGCTCGACGACCCGCAGCTCTCGGATGACGCCAGCGACGCCTTTGTCGAGACCATGTACCGCCATCTCACCGGGGAGGTCTACCTCGGCACGCCCGACGAGGTCGTGTCGGCGTTTGACGACCGCCGCACCGCGCTCCCGGGGGCGACGTACCGGGGCGGCCGGCCCGACATCCATACGCTCACGGACAACCGGTCGCGCGCCATTCTGGAGTATCTCCAGTCCGGGCTGAGCCATGGCGAGACCATCGAACACGTCAATATCTACGAGGTGCGCGTCAAGGTGGCCCAGGCGCTCGGCTTCGGGGAAACCCGCGAAATCGTGTACAAGACCAACCGGATGCCGATTCCGATGCGGCTGATCGAGAAACGCCTGGCCCACACCATGCCCGGCTACGGCAGTTATATGCTGGCGCGCGTCGCCGCTTACAAAAGCCTGGGCATACACCTGTGCACGTATCACATGCTCGCGCGCCACGACGCGCACAGCGCTCGGGACGTGAATTACTTCATCCGCAACCGGTGCCAAGGCGACCCTTTCGGAACAATCCCGCGGAACCGGTTCCTGATGCCGGCCGATGAGGGCGGTTCCGATGGCATCGAAAACCCCGACGCCATACTCGCGGTGGCGGCCCTGATGGGGAGCGCGGCCGCGCAGACGCTCGTGATGAAGCGCTACCTGCCCGAGACGCGATCCTGCCGGTTCGGCGAGGGCAAGGAAATCATCGAGTTCGGCTATGACGTCAACATGCTGCGCGAAATGCCGATCCGCGTCCTCTTCTGCTCCATCCGCGGGGCGATGGGCTGGCCCAACACCGACTGGTCGAATGCGAATCTCACGGAACTGTTCGATTTCTACATGGGGCGGTTTGCGGAGGTCGTGGTTGCATTCTGGAGCGAGCACCGGGGCTCAATTTCGCTCGGCGAGGTCGGCGAGCGTTTCTTCAACGGGTTCGCGAGCAAAACGCGCGAGATGCACTGGATTTACGTCCGTCGGCGGGAGCAGTATGACGCCTTTGACCCCGAATTGCGCCGGGTGTACAATTTCAAGGCAAAATGGGCGTTCACCCTGTGGTCGCTGGAGCGGCAGGCGCGCCGCATGGATGTGCTCAAGGAGATGCTGGTGGAGCGGATCGAGGCGCTCGGGGCCGCGCAGACAGGAACGCCGTCGCCCGGTGTCCCGAAAGAGACCGCGCCCGCCGCCCCCCGCACGACGCTGCCGCAGGTTGACGACTGGCAGATCGATCTGCTCAATGGAAACGGAATTTAAAACCCTGGACACGCGCTTCCGCAACACCGTTGCCGGAGCCTGGGGAGTGGAGGGTGCGCATGATCATGCCGAAGTCATCTGATTTGCTGACCACAGGATTTTCACCCGGGGCGAAGGTGCGTCTGGTTTATGCCGAGGTGACCGATTCGTCCCGGGCGCTGGAGCAGAACCACCTCTCCGGACCGACGGCGGGCCTGGCTCTGGCGGAGGCGCTGACGGCCGTCGCGCTGCTCGGCGCCGACCTCAACGCCCCGGACGAGACAATCGTGCTGCGGATGCAACTGTCGGGGCCGCTGCAGGGGCTGCTGGTCGAGATGGCCGCCGACGGGGCGCTCCGGGGCTACACCAACGTCAAGGTGCTCGATGCGTTTGACGGGCGCGACGATCACGTTTCCGAGGATGCGTTTGGCGAACGCGGCGACGTGCAGATCATCCGCTCCGTGCCGGGGCGGATGATCAGTCAGGCGGCGTTCATGATCTCGCCCGCATCGCCGCTGGCTGCTGTCGAGGGGTATCTCGCCCGCTCCCTGCAGCGTCCCTCAGTCGTTCAGATCGCCTCGCTGGAGTACGGGGGCTCGGTCGATCTGGCCCGCGGAATCCTGGTCGAGCGCCTGCCTGACGGCGATCCGCGCGAATTCGCCCGGATCACCGCTCTGGTCGCCGACGGAACCGCATTGGAGGCGCTCGAGTGCGGCAGTTCGGCCAAGGACTGGTGCGAGACGGTCGGCCTCGCCGACATCCGACTGGATCCGCCCCGGCCGCTCGCGTTCCGCTGCCGCTGCTCCCTCGAACGGGTCGAATCCCTGCTCGGCGCGCTCACGGCCGGCGAGATTGCCGAACTCGTGCGCGCCGCCCATCCCACCCAGATTTACTGCCACATGTGCGGCAAAGGGTACGAGGTGCCCGTCAGCCGGATCGAGGCGATTCTGAAGGACAAGCCGAGTAAGAGTGGCGGTTAAGGGTAGCCGAGCAACGGACGCTTTACCGGCACGGATCAGGGGCCGGAGTCTTCACGGTCGGGTTCGGCGTCGGCGCCAGCGCTGTGGTCAGGGGCGCGGTCGTAAAAGCGCGTCAACGTTTCGTTGAAATTGAGGCGCACCTCACCGGTGGGTCCGTTGCGGTGCTTGGCGACGTCGACGATCGCCAGAAGCTTGTCCTCGTACTCATCGTCGTTGGGGTTTCGGCACGGGCGGCGGAGGAGGAGCGCCACATCGGCATCCTGTTCGATGGCACCCGAATCGCGCAAGTCCGAAAGCTTGGGCCGTTCATTCTTGTCTCTCCGCTGCTCGGGCGCGCGGCTGAGCTGCGAGAGGACGATCACCGGGATTTTCAGCTCCTTGGCCATGGCCTTGAGATTGGCCGAGACGGCCGCAGTCTCCTGCTGACGCCCCTGCCGGGCGACATCGCGGCAGTTGAGCAATTGCAGGTAGTCGATCACAACCAGCTCGATGTTGTATTTCTTCTTCATCCGCCGGGCCCGCGCGCGCATCTCCATCACATCAAGCCCGCCAGTGTCGTCCACATACAGCGGCGCCTTGGAGAGTTTCGAGGCGGCGCGCGTGATCTCGTCGCCGACGCTCTTGGCGCTGACCATGCCGCTCTCGATCTTGTAGGACGAGACGCCGGCCCGGCCGCAGAGCATCCTGAGCGCCAGCGCATCCTGAGACATTTCCAGACTAAACACCGCGACCGGATGGGGCCGCGCATGGTCGCCCACCAGCGGGCGGCCGTTGATATCCTGCCCCAGCGCGACGCACTCGGCGATATTCATCGCCAGGGAGGTTTTGCCCATCGACGGGCGCGCCGCCAGGACGATCATCTCGCCCGCACGCAGCCCGCGGGTTTTGGCGTCGAGATTGTGCAGGCCGGTGGGCAGCCCCGAGATGCCTCCGGGGCCGAGATCGAGCAGCTTGGAGATGTGGGCGACGGTGTCGTTCACCGCCTTGGGCCAGGCGCCGACAAAGCCCCGCTGCCGGTCGGTGATGTTGAGAAACGCCTGCTCGGTTCCGCTCAGCACCAGATCGGCGCTCTGCCGGTTTTCGTAGCAGGCCGATTCCGCTTCGCGCGCGCAATCGATGATGCAGCGCAACAGGTGCTTCTGGTGAACCAGCTCGATGTAATACTCGGCATGGGCCGAGGTGGGGGTCTGGTCAACGAGCGCCTCAATCAGCGCCGGCCCGCCGGGGCTCTGCAGCAGCCCGGATGCCCGCAACCGCTCGCTGACGGTGATCATGTCGATCACCGCATTGGCACGCTGCATTTCCAGAAGAATCGAGAACAGCGTCCGATTCTGGGGCACATGGAACGACTCGGGGAGCAGCCCCTGGGCCATACACAGATCCATCACCCGGGTCGAATCCAGCAGGATGGATCCCAGCACGCCACGCTCGGCCTCCGCATTGTGCGGCGGCACCCGCAGCGCGGGCGCCGCCGCAGTCGTGACGGATCCGTGTGCCATGGCCTAGCCCTCGACGACGCTGACCGTGATGGTCGCCGTGACCTCGGCATGCAGCTTGATGTCGATCGTGTACGTGCCGATTTCCTTGATCGACTCGGCCAGGACGATCTGGCTGCGGTCGACGCTGACGCCCTGCGCCTCGATCTGGGCGGCGAGGTCCGCCGTCGTCACCGAGCCGTACAGCCGCTGGCCGTCGGTGGTCTTCGCGGTGATCGTCAGCACCAGCCCCTTCAGCTTGCCAGCCTTGGCCGACGCCTCGGCCTTCTGGATACGGGAGAGCTCTTCGCGCTCCTTGCGCAGCTTGTCCAGGCGGCGCAGCGAGGCCTGGGTCACAGGCGCGGCCAGATCCTGCGGCTGCAGATAATTGCGCGCGTAGCCATCCGCGACCTTCACCACGTCACCCGCTTTGCCCAGGTTGGGAACATCCGCCATCAATAAAACTTCGGTAGCCATTGTATTCGCATCCTTCCAGGCTTACGCCAACAATCCCATGGTGCGGGCGCGGCGCACGCCGCGTTTGATTTCCCGCTGCTGCATCGCCGTGACGCCCGTGATGCGCGCGGGGATAATCTTGCCATGCTCGGTGACAAACCGGCGGAGGAAATCGGTATCGTCCCGGTCGACAATCGTGTTGGGATCCAAATAGCGCGCCCGTTTGCGGGGTCCGCCAGCGGGATCGTTCCGGTCGTTCTTATCGTTTCGCTTCTCGGTGTTTCTCTTGAAGGCCATGATCAGACTCCTTCGTCTTGTTCGTGCTTGTGTCGGTTAAAAGGGGAGGTCGTCGGTGTCGCCCGCCGATTCCGGGGGCACATCGTCCGCGAGTTTCGCGCGGGCGGCGGCAGGGGTGGCAGCGGCGGCGGCCGGCGGATTGCCTGCTGAGGCACCTGCAGCCTCACGGGTGCCGGGCTGAGAGAGGAGGCGGATGCTGTCCGCCCGGACCCGCAGTTTGCTGCGGTTCTCCCCCTCCTTGGTCTTCCATTCGTCATATTGCAGCCGCCCCTCCACCAGGACGGGACGGCCCTTCGCCAGGTATTGCTGGCAGATCTCGGCCTGGCGGGCCCAGGCGACCACGTCCACATAACAGGTCACTTCCTTGGTCTCGCCCGTCTGCTTGTCGCGGTAGCGATCCGAGACCGCGAGGCGAAAATCGGCCACGGCGTTGCCCGACGGCGCCTGCTTCATCTCAGGGTCGCGCGTCAGGTTCCCCATCAGAATGACTTTATTGAACGATGCCATGCCCGGCCTCCCCTCGTCCTGCCTTTACGCTTCGCGCGCAGCCATGGACGCCTGTCCGGCGGCGGCGGCGGCCTCATCGGCGGCGGCCTGACGGGCGGCCTCGCGCGCCCGGAACTTCGCGGCCTGCTCGATAAGCACCGCCTCGCGACGCTCATCCACGGCCAGAATCTGCACGCGAAACACCTCTTCCATCAGGTGATAGCGCGCGATCAGGGCCTGAACGTGCTCGGGCGCCAGCTCGAAGCGGATGCGCACATACGTGCCGTTCTCCTGCTTGTGCATGGGACGCGAGAACGTCCGCCTGCCCAGCACCTCGGTCTTGAGGATGGCGCCGTGCAACCGGGTGACCTCCCCCTGCACCTGGCCAACCAACGTATCCAGATTCGCGTCCTTCGCCAAGCCGGCGAAGATGTAAAGCCCGTCGTACTTATTCATGCTCACAATCCTTTAACACTCTCTGCCGGCTGTGCTTCCTCGGCACGCCAGCCATTGTACCGGTTCATCGCCTCTGCCACCCCCTCCGCCAGGAGGCAGCACACCGCTTCTGCGGCCGTCTCGATCGTCTTCCGGGCCTGACCGAGGCTTGCGCCGTCGAATCGACCCAGCACATGGCTCACCAGCCCGCCACTGCCATCACGCCCCACGCCCAACCGGACGCGCGTGAAGGCCTCGGTGCCGATCGCCTCGATGACCGAGGCCAGTCCACGGTGGCCGCCGCTCCCGCCCGAGGGCTTCACCCTCAACCGACCGAGCGGCAGATCGGCGTCATCCGCGACGATGATCAGATCGTCGGCGGTGCCGCCATGGTAGCGAAGAATCGGCGCGACACTGGACCCGCTCAGATTCATGTACGTCAGCGGTTGCACCAGCAGAACCGTCTCCCCCGCCTGCGCCGTCTTGGCGATCCGCGCCTGAAACCGCCGGCTCGTGTGCCACTCCGCCGCGAACCGCCCGCACAGCGCCTCCACAACGTCGAAACCGACATTATGCGGCGTCTGCTCGTATTCCCGACCGGGGTTGCCCAAACCGGCAATCACTTTCACGCATCGCCTGGACTGGGGCGCGCCAGCCATCATCCCTTCTTCTCCGGAGCCTTCTTGTCGGCTCCGGCCGCCGCATCGGCTTCCTCCTTCTTACCCTTGGCGATGACCGTCGGCTCGGCGCCCGCCTCTTCAGCACCCTCGACCGCCGCCGCCACCTCTTCGGCCACCGGCGCGACCACCGTGGCCACCGAAATATTGGCGTGCGTCAGCATCGTGAATGCCGGGCCGAGCGTGAGCGCGCCGACCGTCAGCGCCTGACCCAGCTTCAGCGCCGACACGTCAACATCGACGGATTCGACGAGATCGGCCGGCAGGCACTCGATTTCCACATGCCGCAGCGTCTGCTCCAGAATACCGCCGCCATTCTTCACGCCATCGGCCTCGCCGACCAGCTTGAGCAGGATCGACACCCGGAGCTTCTTCGTCAGCGAGATCTCGCCAAAATCGGCGTGGATCGCCAGCCCGCTGATGACATCGTGCTGCACCTCGCGCAACAGCGTCGGCACCTCCGTGCCGCCCAGGTCCAGCGTGACCAGCAGCGTGTCGCCGGAGTGATGGCGCATCGTGTTCTCAAACGCGTGCGCGTCCAGCCCGACGGACTCCGAAGCGCCCGAGAGGCGTTTGACGGCCGCCGGCAAGACCCCGGTGCGGCGCAACCGGCGCGCCGCGGTGGTACCCAATTCCGGCCTCACAGCCGCCTTCATTCTGATTTCTTTCGCCATAGTCATTCCTTTATGCGTAGTCTGTCTCTGATCGCGCCTCCCGCCCCGGCCTACAGGCGGAACAGCGAGCTGACGGATTGGTCGTTGTGGATGCGCATGATGGCCTCGCCGAGCAGTTCGGCAACCGAAAGGACCGTAACCGGAAAGCCATCACTTTCGATCATCGGCACCGTGTCCGTCACCACCAGCTCCTCGATGCACGAGTTCTTCAGCCGCTGCAGGCCCTGCTCCGTCAGGGTGCCGTGCGTCACGGCGGCGCGGACGCTCGCCGCGCCATGCTCCTTGAGGATTTTCGCGGCCGCACACAACGTGCCGCACGTCGTTGCCAGGTCGTCGACCAGGATCACGTCGCAGCCTTCCACGTTGCCGACAACGCTGAAGGCATCCACCTCCGTTGGACCCAGACGCTGCTTCGCAACGATAGCGAGGCCCGTGCCCAGCATCTGCGAATAGGCGTAAGCCACTTTCACCCCACCGGTATCGGGGCTCACGACAAGCGGCTTGCTCAGCCTTTTCTCGCGCAGATACTTCACCATGATCGGCGCGGCGTACAGGTGGTCCACCGGAATATCAAAGAATCCCTGAATTTGCTGGGAGTGCAGGTCCATCGCCAGCACGCGGTTCGCGCCCGCCGCCACCAGCAAGTTGGCCACCAGCTTGGCCGTGATCGGCACGCGGGGCTGATCCTTGCGGTCCTGGCGGGCGTAGCCGAAATACGGCAGGACGGCGGTGATGCGCGCCGCGGAGGCCCGCTGCATCGCGTCAATCATGATCAGCAACTCCATGAGCATCTCGTTGGGCGGCCGGCACACCGACTGGACGACAAACACATCCTTGCCCCGGATGTTGTCCTGGATCTTGACGAAGGTCTCGCCATCCGGAAAACGGCGGATGTCGACCGCGCCGAGGTCGGTCTGCAGGCAGACCGCGATCCGCTCGGCCAAAGCCGGATTGGCCGTTCCGGAAAAAATCCGCATGTCGGTCGCCCCCGCGCTCACGTTGTCACACCCATTTCTCACGGTCTGCATCTCCGCCTTGTTTGGTTGCCCGACCTGGATTCGAACCAGGACTCAAGGCTCCAAAGGCCCATGTGCTGCCATTACACCATCGGGCAGTGTTGTCGTCACTACGCTCCAAAATCCACAACCAAGGCGCTCACGCACCGCGTCGCCGTGCTCCCGATCACGCACCAGCGCGAATACCGACGCGCCACTACCTGACACGAGCACACCCAACGCACCCGCCGCACGCAGCCTCACGGCCAAGTCCTGCGTTGCCGGGAAGTGCTTGAACACCACGGGCTGCAAACCGTTGTACAAATACCGGGAAGCCGCACTCACGTCACCAGCCCGGATCGAAAGAAGGGTATTATGGAAGAAATCGGGTCGAATCGTCAAGCTCCCATTATGAAGACGGTAAATCTCAGCCGTCGGCGAGACGATTCCGGGGTTCGCCACGACCAGCCAGAAGCGGGATTTCGCACCCCCGTCGGGGAGATCCATCGGACTGATCCGCTCGCCGCGACCCTCCATGACCACGGCGCCGCCATGCACCAGCGCCGGGATGTCGCTGCCCAGACGAGCCCCCAGATCGAGCATCGCCCGGTGCGGCAGGCCGAGCCGCCACAGCGCATTGAGCCCGACCAGCGTGCCGGCCGCATCGGCGCTCCCCCCGCCCAGCCCCCCGCCGACCGGAATCCGCTTGCGGATCCGGATTCGCACGCCCATTCCGATGCGGAATTCGGCCTGCAACAGCCGCGCCATGCGCGTCGCCAGATTTTCTTCGGGGTCGCCCATCGCCGCCAGGCTCACCCCCGCCTCGGCCTCCACGACCGTCTCGACCCGCCCGTCCTCCGTCCGCCAAAAGGCCAGATCGTCGCACACCCCGATCGGCATCAGGATGCTGCGCAATTCGTGGTATCCATCCGGCCGCCGACCTAGAATTTCCAGCGTCAGATTGACCTTGGCCGGTGCCCGGACCTCCAAATCTGGTTCCCGCGTGAACATGAACGCGGGGGTATACCCCATTTCACCCCGTGAGGTCAAGAGCGAATGAGGCAGCTCTCCAGCACCTCCAGATACCGCTTCGCCTGCTCCTCGCGGTTGAAGACCTCTTCCGCCAGCCTCCGCGCCCCGCGCTTCATCCGCTGCAGCCGCAGTCCGTCCGCAGCCAGATCCCGTAAGGCCTCGGCCATCCACGCCCCCGGCGTCTCGGTGCCGCAAATCAGGCCGCAGTCGTATTCCGCCAGCCACGGCTCCAGCCACGTCGTCCGATTGAAGACCGCCGGCAAGCCCGCCGCGATCCCATCAAAGAACTTGTTCGGGGAGTTTTCATAAAACAGCGGTTCGCTCCGGAACGTCACCACATTCACATCCGCCGCCAGATACAACCCAACCAGCTCCTCCCGGGGCAATGGCCCGAACCATCTCCCCCGCCCGGCGCGGACCACGCGCCTGAGCGTCTCCGCCTCCGGCCCGTCGCCCGCAAACCACCAGACGACCTTTCCGTCCGCCGCTGTCCTCGCGACCGCATCGGCCAGATCGCCCACCGCGTTGCTCACCCCCATCGCACCCGCATAAATCGCGACCAGATCCCCCTCCCCCACGCCCAGACGCTGCCGCATCGCGCGCCTGCGCGCCTCGTCCGGAACGAACTGCTCCAGGTCGCAGCCATTGGGGATCGTCAGCAGCGCGGGGCGCACAGATCCCTGATGTTCCAATTTTCTTTTCACCCGCTCCGTCATCCCCGTCGAACAGGTCACGACCGCCGCCGCATGGCGATACGCCAGCGCCTCCAGCTTGAAGCTGATCCACTTCAGCGCCGGGTTGCGCAACACCCCCGCCGCGATCGCCGAGTCGGGCCAGACATCAATCACCTCGAAGACGAAGGGCTTCCGATACAGCCCGTGACCCGCCAGCGCGGGCAGCGCCAGCGTCAGCGGACCGCTCGAGGCGATGATCACATCATACCGCCGCCCCCGCCGCACGACAAACGCCAGTGCAAAGACCAGGAAGCTCAGGAACGACACGATCCGCCGCGCGAACCCCATGTGCGGACGATACGCCGTGCCGCTCACGAACACCCGCATCCCGTCCACCGCCACAGGCCTATAGCCGGTCCGCTTCAACGACCCGTCATACCCGCCGCCGCACACCACGTCCACCGCGTGCCCCGCCTGAACCAGGCGCCGCCCCAGGGCGTGCGTCCGCACCGCACCCCACCCCTTCGGCGTGGAGAAATACTGATGGAGCCAGAGTATGGCGTGTGGCTTCAGTTTTCTGCTTTCCGCTTTCAATTTTTCTCTTCCAGCTTTCTGCTAGATTTCGCGTATGAAATCGGCTGGCGAGACGATGCTGTGCCCGTGACAGAGACGCCACGGAAAATGTTTGAGGTTGCCCGTCACCAGGGGCACATTGGCCGTCAGGGCCACTTCCAAAAAAGGGACATCGCCTGGATCAGGCAGCCCCTCCACATGCACGGTGGGTGCGATGCGATCCGCATCGAGAGAAAGAAACGCGATGAGATCGCGCGCATCCTCTTCGGCGACCCATTTGCGCAATCGTTTGCCCAGGAGAACCGACTGGTACTCGGCCAGAATACGGTCATCCACAACCAATTTCAGAACCTTGGCGCGTATTCTGTCCACAATGCGTCCGGGCGCATGTTGCATGTTGATGATACCGGAGACCAGGACATTGGTGTCAACCACGGCTTTCATGCGCGACCACGCATTTTACGGCTTTCAGCTATGGCGGCATCCACCTCTTCGGTCGAAATGGGCTGAACCATTGCCTTTCGCCTGATCCGTGAAACGGCGGATGAAAACAGTCCGCGCCGGATCTCGGCGAGCGACTCATCGCAAGACTCGGCATTCACCTCGACGAGAATCGCACACGGTATTCCGTCGCGGGTAATGACCAATTCGCGTTCCGCACTCAGTTGCCGCCACAGATTGCGTGTTTGCTTGAGGTCTTTGACAGTCAGATAGCTCATAAGTGTCTCCTCTTTGTGTCCTCACGATATCTCTTAATGGACACGCCGTCAACACAAAAAAAAGCTGAAACGCTAAAATGCTGAAAACGGAAATTGAACCCCGTTCCTTCTTATCTCTTCCTGCCCGCCCTCGCGCCAGCGCGGTTCAGCGTTTCAGCTTTTCAGCTTTTCTCTCACAATCCCGGCACCTCGATCTTCGGCAGATCGCGGAACACCCGGCGCAGCAGCCGGCTCGTGGGAAACACGATCACCCAGGCGGTGAGGAAGATGATCAGACAGTCGGTCCGCAGCGACAGGTGCCGCTGGTACCACAGTTCCAGTTCGCCCTTGGCCGGCGCGATGTGCGTCGCGTAAAACGCGTCCGCCGACATCCCCGACTCGGAGAGGAGCCGCTCCTCGTCGCGAAAGACGATCGAGCCGATCCCCGTCAGACCCGGCCGCACGTTGTAGATCACCCGCTTGACGTGCTCGGGATAGGGGTCAAAGGTCTTGTCCACCAGCGGCCGCGGACCGACGATGGACATGTCGCCCAACAGGATGTTGATCAACTGGGGCAGCTCGTTGATCTTGGTCTGCCGCAGAAAGTGCCCCAGCGGCATCAGACGCGGATCGCGCCGCGTCGTATGCAATCCCCCGGCCAGATTCGGACTATTCTTCAGCATCGTCGCAAATTTCCAGATGCCGAATTTCCGGTTGTGCCGTCCGATCCGCTCCTGAAGGTAGAACACATAGTGCTCGCCGGTGAGCAGCAGTCCGATACAGACCGGAATCAGCAGCGGCGCCAGCATCAGCAGCGCCAGCGCCGACAAGACAACGTCCAAAATTCGTTTGACACCGTGATACATGACCGGCCCTCCTCGTCACTCGTTGCCGCCATTATAGAACAAAACCCCCGCCTGGAAAAGGCGAGGGTTATATAACGGCGCTTCCGGGTTTGTGGGTGGGTGGGTGGGTGGGTGAACGTTGTGCGTTCATTTTCAGCTTTCTCTCTCTTCATTCCTTATTGCCTGCGGCGCGGCGGGACGCCGTCGCCCTACCTCGCTTCGCGCGTTTTCTGATCCCTCGCGTCAGCGTCTTTCAGCTTTCCGTTTTCTGCTTTTCTCTTCGGCGGGACGCCGTCCGCTCACGCAAAAAGTCGCTGCGCCGAGAGGCAAAACACCCGCTCTCGCTGCACCCGCGCGACATCGGGCTGACGGCAAACCTGAATCACGGGTATATTGCCAAGTGCCGTTGCCGTTGCCAGATGATGCTTCTCAACCGGTTGGTCCGATAATTTAACCTCTACCAGCAACCAGGGAACGTTATCGCGTGTGATTAAAAAATCCGTCTCCTCCTTTTGCTTGTTCCGTACATAAAACAGATCGAACTTTCGGCCTGTTTTATCGGCCCACAATCGCCGACGGGCCAGCAACTCACAGGCCACAAAGTTCTCAAAACGAAGCGCCGCATCGGCAATCCTTGTCCAGTCATGCAGGTAGAATTTTGGCGCTTTGAGCAACGAGCGCTTGATGTTGCGCGAATAGGGACGCAAGGAGAAGGTCAGATAAAAATCATCCAACCGTCGCAGATAGTTTTTCACCGTCACGGGACTGACCTGCAGGTGGCCGGCCAGCGAGGCAACGGACAGCGGACTTCCAACCATTTCGGGTAGCAGGTGATAAAGATCGTGCAGATGTTCCCGGTCAATGATCCGGGTCAGCGACCCAATATCCTCGCGAATGACGGTATCGATGTAATCACCCGCCCATTTGCGATGAAAAGGCGCGCGAGCATTCAAGAGCGGTTCTGGAAAGCCGCTAAACTGAAGCAACTGCTCCAAAGCCTCCAGGTTAGCTGGCTTGGAATCCATCCGCTGACCGACATATTCCTCGGCTGAATCCGGGCATACGGCCGGTGTCGCTGGATTCCCTGTAAATTCGGCCAACGTGACCGGCAAAAGGTGAAAAGTAAAATATCGCCCGGCAAGACTATCACCCGCGCGCCGCAGAATATTCAATTTGGCCGACCCTGTGACCATCAATCGACACTGATCGGAGACACTGTCAAAAAGCCCTTTGAGAATATTCTTCCATTGCGGCATCTTGTGGATCTCGTCCAAGCAGACCCAAGGCTCAGAGACAGACATCGGAAAATCAGCCGTGAAGAACAGCTCATCTGCCTTGTACCGCTGTCGCACACTCCGAAGATCCCACAGATAGTAGAGCGCCGCACAACCCGTTGACCGCAATTGCGCCCGTGCCAAGGTCGTTTTGCCGCATTGCCGGGGTCCGCTGATAAACCGCATCTGGCGGCCCCAGTCCCCCGAAAAAGCGATCGAACTAAGTGTGCGTGAAATCATGTTGACTATTATATACCATTACTCATTTTAGTCAAACCAAACGATAGCATTATTCATTCTGGTCAGCGGTAGCAGAAAGCTGAAAGCCCGCCGCGCGGCTGACTTTCAGCTTTTCCCTTCATTCTCTTTTGCCTGCGGCGCGGCGGGACGCCGTCGCCCTACCTGACGCCTCGCGCATTCCGCACCCACACACTCACACATTCTCTCCAATAGGTTCTCTTCATAACCCTTTGTTTACCCGCTAATCTACGCGAATGGGAGTTGGGTTGTGTTTTCTTCACGCTGATCGCTAAAAACCCAACCCATACCCTCTCACCCCACCCGAAAGCTGCGGCGGGCATTTATTAGCGATCAGCGTCAAAAAAAATGCCAGCCGTTCTTCATTCGCGGAGATTCGCGGGCAAAAAATCCCTCAACCTCGCTCCCTCACATCACCTTAGCGCGCCTATAATCTATTATAGGTCAATCTATGAAATTATTCTCTTTCAGATTTCAGATTTTCTCCTCCTGCCCGCCCTCGCGCCAGCGCCTTTCAGCTTTCAGCTTTTCAGCCTTTCTCTTCTCCCTTTACTATCTGGCTGAGATGAGTCAAGGCGTAAGTCAGGGGCAGTATCTGAACACCCTCCTCCTGTCGAACATGCTCCCCTCCATAAAAGAGGAAAACCTTCGCCATCGGATAATCAGCCTTAAAGGCTCGCAACCCTTTGAGATCCGCGCGCGTATACCGACTGGAACGCTTGACCTCTATTCCATAGAGCCCGCCTGGACCATACAGAACGAAATCAACCTCATGTCCGTCCGCAGTCCGCCAATAGGAAAGCTCGTACTCCAGTCCCAATGCATCATTGATGGCGCGCAGCTCTTGTAAAAAGAGCGTTTCAAGTGCAGCGCCCTCAGCCTCTTCCGGGGTATCGAGCGGGCCCCTCGGACGTATCGCGCGATAGACACCCGCATCAAAGAAATAGAACTTCGGATGCGCAATTAACCTTCTCTTGGCTCTCTTGGTGAACACCGGCAAGCGAATACCGATCATCAGGTCATCCAGAATACCAAAATAACTATCCACAACCTTTCGATCAACCCCCGTCTCACGAGCAATTTCGGCTACATTGACGGGGGACCCTTGGGAGAAACTGGCGATTTCGAGAAAGCGTGTGAAATTGGCCAAATTACGAGCAAGCCCCTCCTGCTGAACCTCCTCACGCAAATAGGACTGCACATACGACTTCAGGTACTGGTGCGGATCCGGATTCCCTGGCACTGAAGGAAGTTGTCCAAACCGCAGAGCCCTGTCCAGGTTGAATTCCGCGCCTAATTCTTCTGCTACCAACGGATGCATGTAGAACGTCAGTGCGCGCCCACCCAGGAGATTCACCCCTTTCTTCCGAAGGCTTCTTGCGCTTGACCCCGTGAGAACAAACCGAAGGCCTCTGCTTTCGATCAGCCGATGCACCTCATTTAACAGAGCAGGTACCCGTTGAACCTCATCCAGAACGACCCAACCTGAATGATTCGTTCCGATCAACGTATCAATCCGATGCGGACGTGCCAACAGTTCCGTATAGAGGTCACCGTTCAAAAGATCGATGCGCAGAGCACCCATTGCGGACCCGAAATGCTCATTCAGCCAGGTTGTTTTACCTGTCCCGCGCGGACCAAAAAGGAAGAAACTTCTATCCAGCAAGATCGGTTTTTTTAGTAATCTGGTATACATGATGGCATTTTTACATGACTTTTATACCATGTCAATGGTAAATATTCAGAGCCTAAAAACGCCTAAGCTGTTCTTTAGGCGCTTCCGGGCTTGTGGGGGATGTGTGTGGGTGTGTGGGGATGTGGGTGAACGTTGTGCGTTGATCTCAGCTTTCAGCGTTTCTCTTCATTCCCTCTTTCAGCTTGCAGCGTTTCAGCTTTTTCTCCCCCAAAACTCCCACACCTTGAACGCATACTTCGGCATCAGCATCGCCAGGTTCGTATATACCCCGTTTTCACGATTGCCCCGCACGATCTCCCGGTTCAGCAGCAGGTTGCTGCGCCACCCCTTCGTGCTCTTTACCAGATACTCGATCTCCGTCCACGTCTGCGCGAACACGGATTCCATCGCCGTGCGGATCACCGGGACGCTGTTGTAGCAGACGGTTATGAGTGTGATGCGCATGGTCTTGCTGACACACCGTGGTCGCGCGGGCGCTAGTCAACCACGCCCTCCAGCGCCCGATCGATCAGGAACGCCTTCACGGTCTCGGCAGCGACCGCGCATCCCGGCATGTAATCCACCTCTTCCGCGTAGTCGATGTCCTTGTGGTAGGCGAGCTGCCCGCGGAAAAGACGGTCTGAGAAACTGTCGCCAAACAAGCGCTGCGCTTCGCGACTGATTCTCTGGATGGAAAAGTGGTCACGTATCAGAAAACACAGATCCAAATCACTAGCATCCCATAGGCTCAGCCCACGGACAAAAAATGCTGACCGGGCGGCCGAACGCCTGTAACCTACAGGCGCATGAATAACAACACAAGTCGACGGCGCCGCCAAGCGCCCCGCGCCCGCAAA
>VGWG01000039.1 GCA_016873675.1 Lentisphaerota bacterium
GCGTCAGCGCATCCTGCGCCTGCGCAGCCGCACACCCCGCTGTCATAACTGCCGCTAGTATCACATGTCTCTTCATTCGATCCTCCTCTTAAGTTGCGGGTGCCCTTATGGCCCCGACCTGTTTTCATTACAGCATCTGCGTATTGGGAATCTGTGTTGCCCGTGTTAGAGTTTGATGAGCATTTCGACGCATCGTCCATGCTGATCAGTCATTCACGCACACAAAAATCTAACGTGCAACCAATATTGGTCTCATACACGTTATCGATACTGTCCCCGCAACGAACGCATCCGGTCTGACACGACCGATGGCCAGTACGTGGCACACAAACACCAGCAGCGAGCGCTCCCGATTGACACTTGGCGGGCAACACGCGGCACAAACCAACAAGGAGTAACATCATGAACGTAACAAAGAATGTGATCGCAGGGCTCGTCTCTGTGATTTCCCTGATCGGAGTCGCGCAAGCGGCGATTATCGATGTCACGCAGAGCATCGGGGCCTCGACCAAGTGGGTCTCCACCAACGAGTACATCTTGTTGAACGTCATATTCGTGACGAACGGCGCGACGCTGACGATCGAGCCCGGCACGGTCATCCGCGGGGAGACCTACGCGAACGCGGGGAATAAACCGACCGCGTTGTTCATCACGCGCGGCAGCAAGATCATGGCCAAGGGCACCAAAGACAAGCCGATCATCTTCACGGACATGGATGACAACAACTTTCCGTGGGTGGACCCCGCCGACGTGCTGAACGACTACAAGACGATCAACCCGACCGCCGGCCTGCCTGACAAGGCACAACGCTGGGGCGGGTTGGTGATCTGCGGCAAGGCCTACTGCACCGTCAACGCGGCGGCGGACGTCGGCCCCCTGGTCGAGACCGAGAAACTGGCTGAAGGCCTGGCCGATCCGGGTCAGGGCCAGACCAAGTACGGCGGCGCGGATGACGACGACTCGAGCGGCGTGATCTCCTACGTCTCGCTCCGCTACGGCGGCTACGGCTTCGCGCAGGCCTCCGAGATCAACGGCATCACCCTGTGCGGTGTCGGGCGCGGCACGCAGATCGACCACGTCGAAGTCATCGGGAATCTGGATGACGGGATCGAGTTCTTCGGCGGCACGGTCAACACCAAGAACATCGCGATCATCAACGTCGGCGACGACTCGTTCGACGTGGACCAGGGCTATCGCGGCCGCGGCCAGTTCATCTTCGTGATGCAGGGCTTCTGCGACGCCGACAGCGTGGCCGGTTCCGGAATCGCCAACCATGCCTTCGAGATGGACGGCGTCGAAAACAGCGATGACAACCGCCCCTGGGGCCTGCAGCGCTACGAAAACGTCACTGTGATCGGTAACCGCTATCGCGGCACGGGGGGCACGGGGATCAGCGGCAGTGAGACATCGAGCGAGTGTTTCCACCTGGACGACAACTGCCGCGCGCAGTTCTTCAACTGCCTGGTGATGGACGTGGACTCGATGCTCTGCGCAATCGAGAGCGACAACGCCAAGCCGGACTCCTTTGAGGGTATGTCGGCCGCTTGGAACGCCTTCCCGACGCACACGCCGGGCGCTGGCGCGCTGGCTAATAGGGGATACTACTACCAGTCGCAGTCGACCAATGCCACGCAGACGGCTTTCCGCAACTTCGTGGTTTACAACTGCAACAACGCCCATCTGATCTGCAAGACCACCAGCGCCAACGCCAAGCGTGCGGGCGGCGACGTGACCATTGAGGCGGCATGGAACTGGAACCTGACCGGCGCGCTGCCGATCCGCTACATGGAGCGTGAGTCGCTGAGCGACCCGGCTCGTCCGATGCCGACGGTTGGCAACGGCCTGCTCAACAACATCAAGACGATCGACCCTCGTCCGGTCAGCGCCTGGGCGACCTCGCCCTACACCGCTGAGGATGACGGCTTCGCGACGCCCGTACGCTACTACGGCGCCTTCGCCCCGACGGGCGACACCTGGCTGGACGGCTGGTCCGCTCTCTACACCTCCGGCATGCTCGTCAAAAACGGCGGCGCGGATCTGCTGGTGGACCAGGCGGCCTTCTCGGTCGGATTCGATGCCGAGGTCGGCATGACCTACACGTTGTTCGCCAGCAACAACAAGACGACGTGGACGCCGGTTGCAGGAGCCGAGGCGATCGTGGCCGACAAGACCAACATGACCCTCGCCGACTTCGGCGTGGTCGGCGTTCCCACCAAGTTCTACAAAGTTGTGGCTGAATAAGGCCAGACTGCTTGTACCGCGCCTAGCTGTCCTGCGCGGTACAAGGCCGGAGCCACGGACGCGTGACTCCGGCCACCTTTAACAGGTGCTCTATCATGTTTCAGGATAGCCGTTCTGCATCCAAAGGATAGCTTATGTTCTGTTCTACGCGCTTATGCCTGAGTCTCGCTGTTCTCTCGGCCCTGCTTGCGACGCTTGGCTGTGCCTCGCGTCGCGACGGGGCTTCTTCGTGCCCGCCCGCGCCTCAACCCGATAATGTGTGGTGCGAAACGGCCCGTTACATCGCGAGCACGATACCGTCTGACCTTCATGACGTTGAACGCAACCGGGCGCTTGCCGATATTGCCGCCGTGGCGCTGGACGTCGGCTCTGATGAACAGACGCAGCGCATTGCAAGCGAAATCACTGGGTGGCGGCGGGGCGACCTGCTGGCACGTCTGGCTACCCGATGTTATCAAAGCGAGCGGCTCATGGCGGGTGATCGGTTACGAACAGCGGCCGAGGAGGTGGCGCATGACCCCTCGTTAGAGACCTGGCAAGCCAGTCGTGTGAAACTTGCGCTCGAACGTGCGAAGCATGCGCGACCCGCGTCGACGGGGAGCAGCGCTGTCGATGTGAACCGACTGGAACCCGCAGATCAAGCCGCGCTGCTACCCGATCTCATGAATCTCAGCGTCGCCAGATCCAGCTTGCTTGAGACGCTGGTGAGACTGGAGGCTGTAACCAACCAGGTGCTGGATCTCGATGCGGCCGCTTCCACCGTCGACGCCTATCGAGTCGTATACCAGAAAGCATCTGCGGACGCCGTGACCGATGCGTACCGGGATCGGGTCTTTGCCGGTATGACCCGTGTCTTTAAGAGTCTCCACCCGGCACTTGCCTGCGACAAAATGGTTGAATTCGGCGAAACCGCGCTGCGGTTCGGCGATACCAACCTCGTGTTGCGGCTGTGCGGTGAAGTCGATGCGCGCCTCGGTGGCATTCGAGCCGACATGCGTCTGCCGGTGCAGATTCGCTATGCCCGATTGCTCTCACAAGCCGGTCTCTCCGAGCGGGCTCACGTCCGTCTGAATGAGGTCGGCGGCTGGTTGTCAGATCCAGCGGTATTGGCTTCTGAGCGTCCCGGTCTGCTTGCGACGCTGGGTGTTGCGTGGAACGCGTTGGGTGACACCGCGTCTGCCTCATCCCGCTGGCATGAGGCTTGTACGGCGCTAACCGACTTGAAAAACGCGCGCCCGCGAGCAGTAGCGGCGGTGCAGGTCTGCTTGGTGTTCGCGCGCGCCCAGGTATCCGATGGCGAGCTCGAACGGTCGTTGCGGGCCGTTGGCGAAGGGCTTGGTGAACCGTGGTGAGCGGGATGAGAGGAGTGGGCATGGGGACGACATTACTCAGAAAACGCGATCAGGTTTTGCGGCTCTTGGCCGTGCTGGTGTGCCTGAGTCCGTTCACAGGATGGGTTCAGGAATCTGGTACGAGCGCATTGCGCGTCCAGGTGACGGATCAGGATTGGCTGGTTCCCCTGGCTGACGTGACGGTGACGGTGATCGAAAGCGAAAAGCGGGCGGTGACGGGACCAGACGGGGGCGTTTTCTTTGAATCGATTCCCTTCGGGAACTATTCGGTTCTGATCAGCCGCTCCGGGTTCGAGCGTACGCTCATGCGCAACGTGACGGTGACGCCCGGTGCGGTTCAACAGCTAGATGTGTTTTTAACCGCCGTCTATACCGAGATGGATGAATTCGTCGTCAAAGAAATTGACATCAGCACGGGAAGCGATACCGCGTTGATCGAACTCAAGATGACCAGCGCAGCCACGATCGACGGGGTCAGCGGTGATACGATCAAACGCGCGGGCGCAAGCGATGCGGCAGGCGTACTCAAACTGGTGGCTGGCGCGACCGTGCAAGACGGCAAGTTCGCCGTTGTGCGCGGTTTACCGGATCGCTATGTGAGTTCGCAGCTCAACGGCGTGCGACTACCCTCAGCCGATGCCGACAAGCGCGCCGTGCCGCTCGACCAGTTTCCGGCATCAATGATCGAAAGCATGCAGGTGCATAAAACGTTTATGCCAGATCAGCAGGGTGATGCCAGCGGCGGCGCCGTGGATATCCGGCTCAAGCGCGTTCCGGATCGGACGGTGTTGGCGGCCAGCCTCGGCATGTCTTACAACGATCAAATGACCGGAAACAAGATACTGACCAGCAAGGAAGGCGGGGTCTCGTACTGGGGTATGGGCGACGGCGGCTTGGACAAACCCTTCCCCGTCGGAGAAGTTGGATCTGCGATGTCGATCCCCTCGCCTTCGGCTTGGCGACGCTACACAGAGGCGCAGAAGCAAGAGCGGCGCGACTCATGGTTGATGAGCGACCAACAGACGGCGGCTTTCTCCGATGATTTCGGCTCCAGTTACAAAACGGCGCAGCCCGGCACCCGCTGGAGCGCGACAGCGGGTGACAGTGTCTTGCTGGCCGAAGACGTGCGGATCGGCGCGCTGGGAACCTTTTCCTACAAGAACGACATGACCGGATATGCTAACGGCACGTACAACAACTACGTGGCGCGGCAGGTCGAAGACGGGCTCGAATTCGGACGTCCGAATTTTGCATCGAGCGCTTCCGAGTTCAGGACCGAACGCGGCCGGGAATCGGTGCTGTGGGGTGGCACTGCGATGGTGGGGATCGAGTCGCCCTGGACCGACATCGGACTCACCTACACGCGCTCGCAGGCCACCGACTACACAGTCACGCGCGCGATCGACGACAGCACCTTCGACTACGAGAGCGGCTTGGGCACGATCTGGCGTTCGCAAAGCATGCACTATTCGGAGCGCGCCACCGAAACAACCATGCTGCAAGCCGAGCACCCCTGGTTCTTCCTGCCGGAGGACATGCCGCTATTCGGCTGGCGCGATCTGACGCTGCGGCGGCCGGTATCGGACTGGTCAATGAGCCGGAATATCGCGTCACAATACGAGCCAGACCGCCGACTTTTCTCGGACGTATACAATAACGGCTATTGGTCCGGCCCGAGCGGCGGGCTTTATCCGCTGGAACGCCGCTGGCGCGACATCGAGGAGTCAGGCTGGCAGTATGCGTTCAACCAAAAGTTCCCGTTCGTGCAGTGGACTGAAAACGAGGGATATCTGAAGGCTGGCCTATTCGATGACCAAGTCGTGCGTACCTACAAGCAGGACACCTTTGTGTACAAGAGCGGTAACGAAGGCTCCAAGTACGAGGGTGGCCCTGACGATTTATGGTCTGACGAGTTCCTGACTGGATATACGAGTTTGGAGGACCCACCCAATCTGAAACGCGGCTGGTTTGTCGCGCAGGGCGACTCGGACATCGACTACCGTGGCACGCAGGACATTCAGGCGTGGTACGTGATGGGCGACCTTCCGCTGGCCTCGTTTCTTTCCATGCAGGGAGGCTTGCGGGTCGAGTCCACCGCGATCTCCGCAAAAATGAAGCCGTCGAAAGGGGCATTCGACAGCAACTTCGCCGTGTTGACAGTGCAGACTGATCAGAACGGTTCGGAGTACGTGAATAAGTTGAAAATCGAGACGGATGAGAGTCTCGCCCAGTACGCGCCTAATTTGGACCAGTCCGATAACCTTCCGGCCGTGGGAATCAAGATCACGCCGATCGAGAACCTGAATCTGCGCTTAAACTGGTCAGAGACCGTGGCGCGTCCAACATTCAAAGAACTGATGCCAGTAGAATTTAAAGAGAGCGCGGCGGCACCGACCTATTTCGGCAACCCGAGGCTTAAAATGTCCGCTGTCGAGAACTACGATGTGCGTGTAGAGTACATGCCGGCGGCCGGACAGGTCTGGTCGGCCAGTTACTTCTACAAGAAACTCACCAATCCGATCGATATGCGCGCCTACAACGGCTACGTGGAAGGCGAGGTGTTCATCACGCCGGTGAACTACCCCGAAGGACGAATCGACGGTGTCGAGTTCGAAATGCGGCAGCACATCGGCGATTGGATCGATTGGACGAAGGGCCTGACGATCAGCGCCAACGCAGCCTGCATGGAGTCTGCGGTGAATCGGCCCAAGAACGAGTACGAGAGCGTCAAGGCATACGGCGGACGTCGCACGCGCCGCATGGCGGGGCAGCCGGATCACCTGCTCGGCTTCAACCTGATGTACGACATCGAGGGGTGGGGGTCGTCGTTTAACCTCTTCTTCACCCGCCGAGGCGACATGCTGGTGTCGGGCGATAGCGTGAACGGCGACCGGTATGTGCCCATGGTCTTCGAGAACCAGATCGACACACTCGATTTCGGCTTCTCGCAAAAGCTCATGAGGCGGTGGACGCTGGGTTTCCGGGTCAAGAACATCCTCGACCCCGAAATTCAGCAGGAGTACCGACTGGAGAAGGGTGGCGAGGCGATTCGAAGCAGTTACACGATGGGTCGCGAATACAGCGTCTCACTCGCATGTGAATGGTAACAAGGAGCACTATGATTAAACCTCAATTCATTTACGCGGTTTTCATGCTTGCGGCGACCGTCGCCTGGGCGCAGGATGATCGCGAGACGGCGCGGTTGCACCTGGAAAAATGGCTGGAGACGCAGCGGCTGATCTCGCGCGAAGAACAGGATTGGCGCGTCGGCAAGGAGCTGGTCACGGAGCGGATCGAGCTGATCCGGCGCGAATCCGAGGCGCTCACAGAGAAGATTGCTCAGACGCGCCAGGAGACGGCCGAGGCGGCGACCAAGGCCGCCGAGCTGCGGGCCCAGAATGAGGCGCTCAAAGCGGGCCTCAAGCCGTTGCAGCAAGACCTCCAACACCTCGAACTGCGCACGCTGGCCATCCTCCCCTGGACCCCCGAACCGGTGCGCAATCGCGTGGCACCCCTGAGTCAACGGATACCCGCTAATCCGCTTGAGAGCAAGCTGACACTCTCCGAGCGCTATCAGAACGTGATTGGGACGCTCAACGAACTGAACAAGGCGGCCCGTGAACTGGCGGTCTCGGGCGAGGTGCGCAAACTTGCCGACGGTCGCCACGTCGAGGCGACAGTCTTCTATGTCGGCCTTTGCCAGGCCTATTACGTCAATGAGAAGAGCGGCGTGGCCGGCATCGGCAAGCTCGGCCCGCTGGGAACCTGGGCATGGGAGGAGCACAACGGCATCGCACCCACCATCGCCCAGGTGCTGGGCATCTATCGCAGCGAGAAGCCGGCCGCATTCGTGTCGCTGCCTGTCGAGGCTCACTAAGAACCGATTGCGCACAGAAATAATGACCTATCAGGAGATCGTATGAAGACGCTGTTTCGTATCGGAATGGTTTGCGGGTGCGCCGCCCTGGCGGTGGCGCAGGGGGCGGATGGGACGGGGGGCGCGGTAATCGGATCCGCCGCCGCAACCGTTATGCAAGAACGTTTGGCGGCCTACAGCCAGCGGCTGACGGAGTTGCGCCGATCCATCGCCGAAGAGAAACTGCCGCTGAACCATTCGCTCACTGCGGCGGAGCAGACGCTGAGCGAACTGCGGCGCGAGTACGATGCCGTCAAACGGCAGGCCGACAGCGGCACGCTCGAGTCGGCGACACTGCGCAACGAGATCAAACAGCGCGAAGCCGAGCGCAATTACCTCTCCAGCCTGATCAACGAGTATGCGCGCAATTTCGAGACACGTCTGCACGTCAGCGAACTCGAACAGTACCGCGACGCGCTCGATCTGGTGAAAAGCACGCAGGAGCGGTTGTTTGACGACCCGGGCGGGGCGTTCAACGACCAACTGTGCTTGCTCTTGATGAGCCTGGCGCGGCTGGAGGAGATGTCAGGCGGCCTGACCTTCAAGGGGCGGGCGGCCGGCGAGGATGGACTGGTCAAGCACGGCAAGTTCCTGCTCTTCGGTCCGCTGGCCTACTTTGTTTCGGACGACGGCGCCCTCATCGGCGTGGCCAACCAGCGCGTCGGCTCGCTGATCCCCGTCGTAGAGACCTATTCAGACCCGGCCCATACCGCCCAGGCCAAACAGGTGGTGGTCGAAGGGATGGGGGCGCTCCCGTTCGACGCGTCGCTCGGCAATGCGCGCAAGATCGAGCAGACACAGGAGACGCTGAAAGAGCACTTTCTGAAAGGCGGACCGGTCATGTGGCCGATGCTTGCCCTCTTCTGCTGCGCGCTGCTCGTCGCCGTGCTGAAATGGCTGGGTCTGGTCACCGTGCCCATGCCGCGCGCCAAACAGCTCGCCGCGTTCCTCGATGCGGCCCAATCGAACAACCAGGCGCTCTGCAAATCGCTTGCAGAGAAGATTCGCGGGCCGGCCGGAAAGATGTTGCGGGCGGGCTGCGAGGTCCTGGACCAGCCGAAAGAGCTGATCGAAGAGGCGATGTTCGAGAAGATGCTGGAGGCGAAGTTCCGACTGAACCGGTGGCTCCCCTTCATCGCCGTTACGGCCGCGTGTGCCCCGCTGCTGGGGCTGCTGGGAACCGTCACCGGCATTATCAGCACCTTCAAGCTGATGACTGTGTTCGGCTCCGGCGACGTCAAAGTGCTCTCGTCAGGCATCTCCGAGGCCCTGATCACTACCGAGTTCGGACTCTATATCGCCATCCCAGCGGTGATGGTGCACGCATTCCTCTCGCGCAAGGCCAAAGGGCTGGGAGACCGGATGGAGCAGATCGCCATTCGCTTCATGGGTGAAATCGGCAAGGTGTGAGCGGGGAACTGGAAACGGAAACGGGCCACTGGCCAGTGGGACGGGGATCATGACAGCGTGGCTTGATCATATTCCAATGATTCTAAGACCTTGGGTGGAGCAAGCGTTGCCGGTGTGGATCGGTGGCGGCTGGGCCATGATTCCGTTGGCTGTGATCGGCTTGATCATGTACGGTCTCGGCCTGAGCGCAACCACTGAACTCGTCCTGCTGGGGGCGCGGGCGGCGCCGAACCGGGCCTGGCGGCGCTGGCTTCTGCAGCCTGAGCACCCGCGGGGGCCGATCGGGCGGATCATCGCGGACGCCATGTCGTGTACGACACTGCATGAAATCGAAACCTTCTTCAGCCTGCTCGCCAGCGAAGCGATCAGCCCCTTTTCGCGCCGCCTGCAGATCATGAAGGTCTGCGTGGCGACCGCGCCGCTGCTCGGCCTGCTCGGGACGGTTACGGGCATGCTGACCACCTTCGGTGGCCTGGCCACGGGCGGGGGCGGCGACCAGACCATGGGCATCATCTCCACCGGCATCTCGGAGGCGCTGATCACCACCGAAACCGGTCTGGTCGTCGCGCTCACAGGTCTCTTCCTGCAGTTCTTCCTGACGCGCCAGTTTCAGCGCTACGAAAAAGTGGTCGCACATGTGGAGACCTTGTGCATGCGTGAATTTCAAAGCCGGGCCGGCCGCGCAGCCGTGTCTGGACAACCGGTATCGGAGGTTCCATGAGCAGGTTCAGAAGTTTTGGCAATGACGAGGGCGAGTCGGCCGGCATTGACATGTCCCCCCTGATTGACTGCGTGTTCATCCTGCTGATCTTCTTCATAGTGACCACCACGTTTGTCGACGAGACGGGCGTGGAGGTCGACAAACCGCAGGCCGCATCTTCCGTGAATCTGGAGAAAAACAGCGTCTTGCTGGCGATCACGGCCAAGGGCGAGGTGGTCTATGGCGGACAGGAGATCGGCCTTGGCGGGGTGCAGATGATCGTCAAGCGGATGCTGGAGAAAGAGGAACTGCCGGTCATCATCCAGGCCGATCAGAGCGTTCCGTCCGGCCTGCTGGTGAAGGTGATTGACGAGGCGAAATTGGGCGGCGCACTGAAAGTGAGCCTGGCAACAAGCCGGGAGACAACGGGGACATGAGATTCGGACAGAGACATCGGCGGGGCAGCGGCCCGTTGGGCCGACTGCTCGTCTCGGGCGGTGCCCTTCTACTCGGCGCGGCCCTCACCGTGGCGATTTTTCTCATTCTGCCCGTTCTTGAGAATATCGGACGGGCTGAGGAACGGACAGATCTCAATCTGACCTCCGTGGATGCCGTGGAGCCGCCTCCGCCGCCCCCAACCGTGGAAGAGGAGAAGCCCGAGCCGCCTCCTGAAGAGCCGCCACCGCCCGAACTGACCGAAGCGGCACCGCCGCTCGATCTGTCCCAGTTGGAACTGGCGTTGAATCCCGGTATGGGCGATGGCCTGGGCGGCGATTTTGCGGTCAAACTCTCACCGATGGGCGCGGATGGCGCAGGCATGCAGGCGGCTGAAGACATTTTCTCGCTGGCTGATCTTGACCAGGCGCCCCGAGCGATCTTTCAGCCCCCGCCGGGCTATCCGCCTGAAATGAAGAAGAAGCGACTGCAAGGAACGGTGCATATCGTGTTCATCGTCGATAAGGACGGCCGGGTGAAAGACCCCAAAGTGCAGAAATCGGATAACCCGGCATTCGATGCCTCCGCGCTGGGCGCTATCAAACGCTGGCGGTTCGAACCGGGCAAGGTCGGGGGCCAGTCTGTGCAATTCCGCATGCGGGTGCCCATCACGTTTGCGCTTTAAAAGAGGGTTCAGGGTTTTGAGTCTTGTTTGCCCGTGCGAAAAAGAACAGCGGGCGGAAAACAGAAAGGGATAACGGATGAGACTGTCACTTTTAGTCATAATGAGTGCGGTGTGCGGCATGGCTTCGGCGGACGAATGGATCGAGCAGCCCGCAACGTTCTGGAGAGAACCGGCATTTCAGAAGGCGTTCATGGGGTCGTACGGAATGCGCAGCGAAATCGAGCCGCGCGTCACCGTAGTCGAGAAGGAGGTCATGGAGAAGGTCATGAAGCTGATGGCCGAGGATGACGGTGCCTCCAAGGCCATCGCCCTCCTCGAAAAGAGCTGCACGCCCGCTGCGAGCGCCGTGTTTGACTTCACCCTCGCAAACCTCCACTTTCAGGAGGACCGCCTGACTAACGCGGCGACGGGGTATCAGGCCGCCATCACCAAGTTTCCATCCTTCCAGCGGGCCCATAAGAACCTGGCCTTGATCTGCGTCCGCCAGGCGGAGTATGAGGCTGCGGTCGAGCCGCTGACCAAGAGCATCGAACTCGGCGCGAACGACGGGCTTACCTACGGGCTTCTCGGCTATGCCTACGCGTCACTCGATCAGTTTGTCTCTGCCGAAAGCGCCTACCGGCTCGCACTCATGCTCCAGCCAAAGACCAAGGATTGGAAGCTCGGGCTGTGTCGCGTGCTGTTCAAGCAGCAGAATTTCGGCGAGGCGATCACCCTGTGCGATGAACTGCTGCGCCAGGAGCCTGACAAAGCCGACTATCTGCTCCTTCAGGCCAACGCCTACCTCGGCCTGAAACAGCCCTTGCGGGCCGCCGAGATCTATGAACTGCTGGATCTCTCGGAACAGACACCCGTGCCCGCACTGCACACCCTGGGCGACATCTACGTGAATGAAGAGTACCTCGATCAGGCGGGCGATGCCTATCTGCGCGCGCTGGCCCGTGACCCCAAACCGGACATTGGGCGGCACCTCCGCAATGTCGAAATCCTGGTCAGCCGCTCGGCCCCCGAAGCGGCTCACCGTCTGCTCCAGGCGGTGAGCACCCGCGCCGGAAAAGACGTGGACCCCGAGCCGCGCAAGCGCATGCTCAAACTGGAGGCCCGCCTCGCCGCACTCAAGAATGAAGCCGGCGAAGAACAGGCACGTATCCTCGAAGAGATTGTCCGTCTGGACCCCTTGGACGGCGACGCGCTGATTCTACTGGGGCAATACCACGCGACGACGAATATGCAGCAGGCCATCTTCTACTTCGAGCGGGCCGCTGGCATCGAGAAGTCTGAGGCCGACGCGCGGTTGCGTCACGCGCAGGTGCTGGTGCGTAACGGCAAGTACCAGGAGGCGCTGCCGCTCTTGAAGCGCGCCCACGAATTGAAGCCGCGTGAGGATGTGCAGCGCTACATTGAGCAAGTCGAACGCGCCGCCCGCTTGCGCTAGCGCCTGACCGGCCGACACGGCCAACCTAAGACACGGTGATGAAACACACGAAGAAGAACCTTCTCTTTCGTGTGTTTCGTGGGTTTCACCGTTACGCTCGGTTGAGGTGTCGCGGGAGTGACTTCAGTTCGATAACACCATTGCGAGCCGTTCCGGGGCGTTTTTTCTGTTATTCTCGAGATCACGCGCGCCGGCCGCTCGTTGCCGACCGTGTTCCGTTGCAGGCGCGATCATCTCTTCCACCAACGCCTCCCAGGAATAGAGCGAACTCGACGTTTCCCGGATTTCGGCCCGCCAACGGCCAAAATCTTCGGGATGCACCGTGCGCGATTCGATGATGCGCATGGCACTCCGAACCCACAGCTCGGCATCATCGGCTGGCAACACATAGCCTGTCTTCCCATGCCGAATAATTTCCTGTGGACCGCCGACATCGGTCACCAGCGCCGGCAACCCAAAGGCCTGGGCCTCAAGAACCGCCATGCCAAAGGTGTCGCTGGTGCTGGGAAACAGGAATAGGTCGGCGCTGGCGTAACAGGCTTTGAGCAACTCGCGATCAAGTCGTCCGGTAAACGTCACCCCCGCGTCGGAGCCATACTGCTCGCGCAGGGCTGCCAGATCGGGGCCATCGCCCGCAATGACCAACCTGAACGCGATGCGACGCCCCTTCAACTCGCTGCAGACGTAGAACAGCAGCTCCAGGTTCTTCTCACGGCCGACACGTCCCGCATACAACAGGACAGGCGGCCCACCGGCTGGAAACCACAACCGCTGAGCCTCGGTGAGCGCCGCATCCGCCACCGTGCTGAAGCCGCGGTCCAAGCCGCGGCGGAGCATCCGCATCTGCGCGCGGGGGTAGCCACGCTCCGCCAGTTTGTCGATATAGGCCTGAGTGGGGACGCGTATCTCATCCATTCGCGCATAGAACCAGCGCAGATAGGCATCAACCATCCCCGCGACCCCCAGATCATCGGTAATCAGTTCCGCCTGCTTGGTGAAGTCGGTGTGATAGACCCCGACGCAAGGGATGCCGAGAAGCCGCCCGGCCAGCAAGCCGACCAGCCCGACCGGGCCCGGAGTCGAGACAATGATCTTGGAAGGATTGCACGCCGCCACAATGTCGATCGCCCGCAGCAGGGACGGGATGCGCACCGTGTGGGCGTCGTAGAACTGGGGCGTGAAGGAGCAGACGCACGGCAGGTTGATCAGTCCGGCCGGTCTGAGCGCCTGTTCTTCGTCCGTCAGACACCCCACCACGCCCAGCGGGCGGTTCATCCGCGCGGCGCAAGCCGCGACTTCACGCAGCGTGACGGAGACGCCGTTCAGATCCGAGACGGTGTCAGAGAACCACAGCGTTCGGACGGAACAACCCGCTCCTGCAAGCTTAAACCGATCCACCAGTTCCGCATGGATCGTGCGGTTCTGGTTGAGCATGCGCAACGTGCTGAAAAACGGCGCAGAGAAAACAGCGGCCGGGATAACGGTGGCGATTTGCTGGAACAGGTCGGGTGCCTCACCCCCTGAGAGGCCCCGCTGAACAGACTGCACCAGTTCGCGTATGCATGCGTCGACCAACGTCGCCAAGGCGTCATACGCCTGCTCCACCTGCCAGTCGGCCCCGCGTGTCGGGCCCACCTTGGCAACCTCCATCAAGCGCTTGAGAAATTGCGCCATCATCTGATCGCGCGCGGATCGGCGAAAACCAAGCCGTTTGATAGCCATCCGCTCTCGCAGCGCCGGACCTTCGCTCTGAAACAGAATGGACGAGAGCATCCCCGGCAGGCCACGCACGCCACCCTTGACCTGCGTGTATTCGCTGGCAATCTTGTAAACGGCGTAGGCCAATGCCTTGTGGTCCCCCAGGCGCCCTCCTGCCAACGTGCGCCGACCGCGAATGGCATCCAGCAGCGACTCGACCGAATCGGCTTCCGCCAAGGTGTAGGTCTCTCCCAAGAACAACCCCGCATGGTCGTCCGAGCCTCCGGTAAGCCCTTTACGCCACGGCTCTTCCCCCCACGGATCGAGCCCATGCTTGGCAACGAGCGTGCTGATGGTCTCGGGTGTCAGGCTGCGCAGAACCTCAGTCCACAGCCGGTTTCCCGACTCCCCGCGCGTGCCGTTTGCCGACTCGAAGGTGTTGAACAGGAGGATCAGCTTTTCGAGATGCTCCACGGTCAGCCGTCCGTTGACGTCGAACGTCCCATGCGCGACCGAACAGGCGATTCTCTCCAGCCTCAGATAGTCCCGCAAGTTGTAGATGTTCTCCCGCGCCTTTTGGATCGCCTCAAACTGCGCTGCGGTGATCCCATAGCATAGGATGTGGATTTTGCACCCGTCCTCGGGAAAATAGGCGGTCGCCTCCGTGCTGACAAAGCAATCCTTGGGGTGAAGCGCCGCCAGCTCAAGCGCGCCGTCAATGGTGTTGTGGTCGGTCAGCGTGATAAAGGCGCAGCCGCGTGCTTTACACGCGCGGTAGACAGCTTCGACGTCCGTGTAAGATTCCTGTGCGCCCAAGCGCTGAAGCACCCACTCGCCGGGATGCTTGGAGTGTCGCGAATGCAGATGCAGATCGGCCCGAATCATAGCGATTCCCCTTTCCCGAGTTCCGCAGTTTCATCAGCCGACCCTGTGCCGGCTTTTTGCGGTCTGGTCTCTATTTCCACACTCAATTATGCACCCCACACATGAGGCTGGTGTCAGGTCCGTGTGAGATTATCATGATGGTCGGAACTCGATTGATGGAAAAGATTTTCACCCAGGCTGGATACTATTTGCTACAATTGACCCGTGCCAGATGTATTTCCCTGTCTTTTTCTATATAAAGGCGTTTCCATGCGCAAGATGATCAGCGCGCTGATGGTGGTTATGGGTGCGGCGGCCTTACGGGCGGAGAGCCCGGCGGCGGCTCTTGGTGACGGCTGGCTTCAAGAGGCATCGGCGCTGGTGCTGACGCCGAAGTCCGACCGGGTCGGTCCGGTGGGCGTGTCGCGGCAGGAGGGGAAGGTCGAGTCCGCTGAGGCAATGTTGGCGGAGGATGGGCGGAGCGGTCGCCTGATCTATGAGAAAGGCGACGTGAAGCCGGTGGTGGTGCTGGATTTCGGGAAGCAGAGTGTGGGCGGTTATGCGGTGTTCACGGTGACCGCGAAAAACGGGGTGCCGGTTGTCCGGCTCTCCTATGCGTGTCATCCGGATGGAATGGGCGAGAAGGGCGATTTTACGCGGGAGACGAGTGCGCGTTACCTGGGGGCGGCGGTGGACCTGCCGGTGCTTCCTGCAAATATCAATCGCCATGAAGTGTATTCGATCCCGCGAACGGGTGCTTTTATTGCGCCGCTGCTCCAGGGGCAGACGCGGTATGTGCGGGTGCAGGTGGACAGCCCGGATACAACGGTGGATATCGATTCCGTTGTGCTGGTAAACAGCGGTGTGTATGACCGCTCGCCGCATGACGGCTATTTCCTTTGCAGTAACGAGGCGCTGAACCGGCTCTGGACGATCAGCATCTGGACGATGCAGATTGCGTCGTTTCCGAATCATGATGCCTGGAAGACCGTCGATGGCTGGCTGCTGCCGCGCAAGCTGGAGCAGGGTAAAGATATCGGATTGAGCGTGGCCGGCACAGGGTGGGGCGATGTGACGGTTGAAACCTGTTTCGAGTTGCGAACCAATCCGCACCACGTTTCGGCGGCGGGCGTCGCGTTCCGTGCGCAGGATGCGGATAATGCCTATATGGTTGAGTTTGCGTTGAATGGGGTTTTTCGGCTGATCCTGCGAAAGGGCGGCGTGGACACGGTGTTGAGCGAGCGCAAGCTCGCCGGGCCGCTGACGGACGGAGTCCGGTATAACCTGAAGATCGAGGCGAGAAAGAATCTGATGACCACGCGGCTGGATGGCGTGGTGGTTGATGAGACGCGCGACGAGACGTTCCTGACAGGGCGGGTGGGTTTTTACACGCCCAAAGAGAAGTGGCCGCTGTTTGATTCTATCGGCGTTAAGGACGGCAGTGGGCAGACGCTGCTTGCGGATGATTTTGCGGGCGACCTGTCGAAGTGGCAGTTTGCCAGGACACTGTCGTTTGTGGCGGACGGCGCGAAACGGGACCGGCTGGTCTGGTCTGGTGACCTCTATTTTGCGCAGCGGAATGCGTACTACGCGTTTGCGCAGCCGACGTACATGCGGGATTCGTTGAAAATGCTGGCGTTTAATCAGACGCCAGAAGGCTATGTGCACGCATGTCCTTATCCGGAGCGAGACGTTCCGCCGGTTTCGGGCGAGTATGGACCGTTTCCATCGGACGAATTTGCCGCTTGGCTGGTGCCGGTCGCCTGGGACCATCTGCTCTACACGGACGACGTGGCCACGTTGAAGGAGATTTATCCGGCGTTGAAACGCCTGCTCGGTTATCTGGGCAGCAAGATCGGGGCTGACGGGTTGTTTATCCAGGATCGCGCCACCTCAAAGCATGCCGGAAATTTGGAGCTTGGCGATGTGCGCAAGCGCGCCTACATGAACATTCTGCTGTGGGGCGTTTTCTCGGATGCCGGCAAGATTGCGGAGCGGCTGGGTTATCAGGACGATGCGGCGGCGGCGCGGGAGAAGGCTGAGGCGGTCAAACGCGCGTTGTTTGAGCATCTGTGGGACGAGCAGCGGGGTTTGTTTTGCGAGGCGGTTGAGAAGCGTGGTTCGGGTGCGGAGGCCAACGCGCTGGCGCTTTCCATGGGAGTGTTGTCACAGGCCCAGGCGGCGCGCGTGTCCAGGAGTATCGGGCGTATCGCGCATGGCAAGTTTCAGGGACTGGCAAGTCGCGGCCTCTTGACGTACGGGTACGGGCAACAGGGCGTGAAGGCGATCTATAAGCACAACTGGATGAAACTGCTGGAGCCGAGTTGGGAGGGGACGACTACAACCACGGAGTGCAT
This sequence comes from Lentisphaerota bacterium, assembly GCA_016873675.1. Taxonomy (NCBI): domain Bacteria; kingdom Pseudomonadati; phylum Lentisphaerota; species Lentisphaerota bacterium. The sequence continues at coordinate 17,094 of VGWG01000039.1, forward strand.
GAAGATGGGCACGCGCGGGTGGCATGATGAATCGCATCCGGATACGGCGATTGCTTACCATTTCAGCGCGTACATCTTGGGCGTCGTGCCGCTGGAGCCGGGGTTCCGTCGTTTCCAGGTGCGGCCCTTGCCGGTTCAGGAGGTCAGTTGGGCCCGGGGGCGGGTGCCGACGCCGCACGGCGTTATTGAGGCAGGCTGGGAAAAGAAGGAGACAGGGTTACGGCTGCGGCTGACCGTTCCCGATGGCACCGAGGCGGATGTGGTGTTGCCGGGTGGTGAGTCGGCCCTGGTTAACGGTAAGCCCGGCAAGCTGACCGGACTGGGCAAAGGCGCTTACGAAATTGAGGTGAGCGGCATTTTGGCAGCCCCGAAAGCAGAGCCGGTGCGGATCACCCAGGAGGCAAGAAAGAGTCAAATCCAGGTTACGGCATCCTCTTCGCATGAACAAGGCGGCTGGGGCGTGGCGAAACTGGTGGCACCAGAATCGGATAAGGGCAGTAAGGGCTACAGTTCGGGAGCGCATGAGGGGGCTGTGGGGCAGGAGTGGGTTGTGCTCGATCTCGGCGAGGAGGCCACGCTCGAAGGGATTGTGCTGCTTCCACGCAGCGATTCAGCGGCAAAGGATGGCGGAGTGGCCGGCTTTCCGCGCGACTTTTCCGTCCAGATCGGAACAGAGCTGGATGAATATGCGACGGTGGCGGCGTTTACCAATTGTCCGGCACCGGACGCAAAGGGGCTTCCGATTGACCTGTATACCGTGATCGGTTACCCGAAAGTGCGGCGCGTGAAGATCCATGTGACGCGTTTTGGGGAACCGGCCGCGGATGATAATGGGGTTTACCGACTGCAACTGGAACGGGTGAAACTGGTGCGACAGTAATCCGTTCTTGTCAGGCAATCCTTGTTTTCAGATTACAGAATAACAAAAGATCATGCGATGCGCGATTTTCTGATAGTGGCGGGGATTAGTGCGTGCGGACTGGCCTGTGTGGCGTCCGTGGTCGAGGCTCCGCGTGAAATGACGGTGCTGCAAGAGGTGGACGTGCTCGTGCTCGGCGGCGGCAGCGGGGCGGTGCAGGCGGCGCAGAAAGCGGCGGCCTCCGGGGCGTCGGTGTTTCTGGCGGCGCCGGCCCGTATCTGGGCGACGATATCGCGGGCACGCTGCGTCTGCTACGGGCGGAGGATGCGGAGCCGGAGACAGCGCTGTGCAGGGCGCTTTATGGGTCCGGAACGCAGCAGGCTCTCCGCGAGGTCAATCCGCTGAAGGTGAAGAAGACCTTTGACGCGGCGCTGTTGCAGGCGGGCGTGCCGTTTCTGACAGGGTGTTTCGCGACGGAGCCGCTCCTCGACGCGGACGGCAACGTCGCGGGCGCGGTGGTGGCGAACAAGAGCGGGCGGCAAGCGGTGGTGGCCAAGGTCGTGATTGACGCCACCGAGCGCGCGGAGGTCTGCCGTATGGCTGGCGCGCAGGCACGGCCTTTCCCGGCAGGCACGTACACCTTCAGCCGCATGGTGATCGCAGGCGAGGCGCCCAAGGCCGACGGCATGACGGTCACGGAGCTCTCCCGCCGGAGCGGTGCGCCGGGCAAAGATAAAGAAAAAAAAGAGGGCCGTCTCTTTGCGTGCGAGATCGCGCTCCCCATGACGGATGACTCGCCCGCGTCGTTGGCGGCGATCGAACAAAAGGCCCGTGACCTGACCTTTGTTCCGAGCGTGCTGGACAGCGCGGACCGCTTGTTTTTCGTGCCTCCGAATCCGCTTGTGGGCGAGAAGACGGTGACGGATACGGCGACGAATGCGGCCACGATGGACCTGGGCGCGTTCCGGCCCAAAGGTCTCCCGCACGTCTTCGTGCTCGGCGCCATGGCCGACGTGCCGCGTTCCGTGGCGCGGGCGCTGCTGGAGCCCGCCCGGGCGATGACCGTGGGCGAACGCATCGGAGCGGCGGCGGCGGAAGAGGCCAAGGCGCGCGGGGCGCTCACGGGCGTGCGTCTGGCGGCGAACGTCACGGCGCGGCCGGCGGAGGGCGTGCGGGCGCAGGACATTCCGGGGACAATCAGTGTCAGCTACATCGCCACATCATCGGCGACGGTGCCAACCGAGGCGCGCGAGCTGCCGGAACTGGCGTCGTGCGACGTGCTGGTGATCGGCGCGGGCACCGGCGGCTCACCCGCGGCGATCGCGGCAGGCCGGCAGGGCGTAAAGGTGATCGTGTGAGAATACCTGTATCACATGGGTGGCGTGCAGACCGTGGGGCTGATCGGCTCCTACTACTATGGCAACATCTGCGGCTTCACCCAAGAGATCGACGCGGGTGTGGCGAAGATGGCCAAGGTCAAGGTGATGGGCAAGTCCGAGTGGTACCGCCGCCAGTGCCGGATGAACGGCGTGGACATCTGGTACGGAACGCTGGCCACCGGCGCGGTGCGCGAAGGCGACACGCTGACTGGCGTGATCGTGGTGACACCGGACGGGCGGCGCGGGGTGATCCGCGCCAAGGCGGTGATTGACGGAACCGGCAACGCGGACATCGCGGCGGCGGCTGGCGAAGAGACCGAGTACCTGCGGGACGACGAGATCGCCATTCAGGGCGCGGGCAACGCGCCGCGCCGGCTGGGCGACAGCAACGCGAACTCGGACATCGGGTTCGTGGATGAAACCGATGCGGCGGACCTCTCTTTCTTCGCGTTGCGCTCGCGCGTGTCGCTGCCCGAGACCCTGTGGGATCAGGCCCAGAACGTCAACAGCCGCGAGCGGCGCAGGCTGGTGGGCGCGTTCTACATCACACCCACCGACGTGGTCAACCGCCGCACCCATGCGGATACGGTGATGCAATCGCACAGCGATTTGGATTCGCACGGCTACACGGTGCACGAGAACTTCCTGATCGCCGACTTCGGCCGGAAAAAGTTCTTCGCCGCGAATTTCCCTTACCGCGCGATGCTTCCGAAGCGGCTGGACGGGCTGCTGGTGATCGGGCTGGGCGTGAGCGCGCACCGCGATGCCATGCCCGTGCTACGCATGCAGGCCGATATCCAGAACGCAGGCTACGCCGCAGGCTATGCGGCGGCCATGGCCGTGAAGAACCAGGTGCCGCTGCGCGCCATTGACGTCAAGGCTCTACAAAAACACCTCGTCGAGATCAAGAACCTCGACCCCTCGGTGCTGACCGCGCAAGATTCTTATCCGCTTCCAGATGCGCAGATCCGGAAGGCTGTGGAAGGGATCGCCGACCTGACCAACCACTACGAGGCGGTGGCCGTGGTTTTGGCCGAGCCGCAGCGGGCGATGCCGCTGCTGGAGGCTGCTTATCGCCAAGCGACGGCGGAGACGGCCAAGCTGTCCTACGCGCTGGTTCTCGGCATCATGGGCAATCCGCTGGGAGGCGAGACGCTGATCGCCAAGGTCGCGGCATCCGAGTGGGACGCGGGGTGGCAATTCAAAGGGATGAGTCAGTTCGGGCGTAGTGTCAGTTGGGTGGACCTCTACCTCCTGGCTCTCGGGCGGAGCCGGGTGCAGGAGGCGTTCACTGCGATGAAAGCGAAGGCCGAGGCGTTGACCGAGGCGTCCGCCTTCTCGCATTTCCGGGCCGTGGCCATGGCGTTCGAGAAGCTGGGTGACCCGGCTGCCGCGCGGGTATTGGCTGCGGTTTTGGACAAGCCCGGCATCCGCGGGAACGCCTTCACGATCGGTCCGACTATTCCTGAGATTCCGGGGCACGCCGATAAGGCCTCGGATGTGGAACGGGCCAAATGCCTGCGCGAGATCGCGGTGGCGCGCGCGCTGGTGCGCCTGGGGGATTGGGAGGGGAAGGGCAAGGCCGTCCTGCAGGCGTACGCGGATGACCCGCGCGGCGTCTACGCGCGACACGCGAAGGCAGTGTTGGCGGAGAAGAGACCGTAAAGGCGCCAACCCGCTCCGGCACCGTAGTCGGCTATGTGCCCTCCCCCATTCATCTTGCCAACACCCGCCAACAACGGCTAATATATGCGCAGTTTTCACGAGATTGCGCCGAATACTAACCATCGCCAGTCTGGGCGATGGGTGCGGGGTACTCAGGCGTGCGGCGCTGGAGACATACATGGCAGAACCATCTGACAAGATAATGACCATCGAAGCGTTGGCGGAGTACCTCAAGATCTCCCGATCAACGCTGTACAAGCTCCTCCAGGACGGAAGACTTCCGGGCCAGAAGGTGGGCAAGCGTTGGCGATTCCACCAGGATGCCATTGACGAGTGGGTCAAGAGCGGCACAAACGCCGTCACGTCCCACAAATCCGGCGGAAACGCCTCTGGGGATCGTGCATGAAGCAGTCGATTTTCATCAGCAGTGTGCAGAAGGAACTGGCCGAAGAACGCCGGGCGCTGAAGAGCTACATACTCGGCGACGCTCTCTTGGGCCGGTTCTTCGATGTGTTCCTATTCGAGGACATGCCCGCTGTTGATCGTCGCGCTGACAAGGTCTATCTGGATCAGGTGGATCGGTGCGTGGATCAGGCGCTGGGATTCGTCATGTCGAAGATCGCGGCATCGGTCGGCACCCGCGCGGAGAGCTCGCAGGCTCCCGTGACCTACGAGTTCCCCCGCGCGGCCGTTGCCGAGGCTATCGTCAATGCCGTCGCGCACCGCGACTATGCGTCCAACGCCTCCGTTCAGGTCATGCTCTTTGCCGACCGGTTGGAAGTCTGGACCCCCGGCGAGTTGCCGCCGTCGCTCACACCCGCGTCGCTACGGCTTCCCCATGCCTCGATTCCACGAAATCCGCTTCTCGCCGAGCCACTCTTCCTCACGCGGCACATCGAGAAAGCGGGAACCGGCATCCTCGACATGATCGGTCTTTGCAAAGCGGCCAAGCTGCGGCCGCCTGAGTTCCGGCAGGAACGCGGCCAGTTCATACAGACCCTCTGGCGGCCGACATCTGTCGTGGGGGGGCCAGTCGGGGCCCAGTCAAAGGGCCCAGAAGGCACCAAGTCGGCACTAAGTCGGCGCCAAGTCGAAATCCTGCGCAAGTGCCTATCCGACAGCACGTTGGTCGAACTCATGACCCTTGCCGGACGCTCTGACCGCACCAAGTTCCGGCACCAAGTTCTGGCCCCCCCTGATGGGATCTGGTTTGATTGAACTGACCATCCCTGACAAACCCACCAGCCGACTGCAGAAATACCGGCTGACCGACAGGGGCCGGAACTGCATTGAGGAGAATGCGTAATGGCGAAAGCACCTACATCCACAAGCGCAAACCTGGGGTTCGAGGACAAGCTCTGGGCGGCGGCAGACAAGCTGCGTGGCAACATGGACGCATCCGAGTACAAGCACGTCGTTCTTGGCCTCGTATTTCTCAAGTACATCTCTGACGCGTTCATGGAGAAATACGACCTCCTTGGCCAGGAGACCGCCAATCCGAAGAGCGAGTACTACGTGAAGGAAGCATCAGCGCGGTACGGCGTGGCCGAAGATCGTGACGAGTACCTGGCCGACAACATCTTCTGGGTGCCGCCGGAAGCACGCTGGCCCTATCTCCAGAAGAATGCGAAGCGTCCCGAGATCGGCACACTGGTGGACGACGCCCTGGCCGCCATCGAACGCGACAACAAGGTGCTCAAGGGCGTGCTCCCCAAGGACTACGCCCGCCCGGCGCTCGACAAGGCCCGCCTTGGGGAGATCATCGACCTGATCGCGACCATTGGCCTGGGTGACAAGCAGGCCCGCGAGCGGGACGTTCTGGGCCGGGTGTATGAGTACTTCCTGGGAAAGTTCGCTGCCGCCGAAGGAAAGCTCGGCGGACAGTTCTACACCCCGCAGTGCGTGGTCAAGTTGCTGGTCGAAATGCTCGAACCCTACAAGGGCCGCGTTCTCGACCCCTGCTGCGGTTCCGGCGGCATGTTCGTTCAGGCCGCCAAATTCGTTCAGTCGCACGCCTCCAGCAACGGCAACGGCAAGAAAGCCAAAGTCAGTCCCGCTGTCCGGCGTGAGATCTCGATTTACGGTCAGGAATCCAACAACACCACATGGCGGCTGGCGCTGATGAATCTGGCGATCCGGGGCATCGACGGGAAGATCGAATGGGGCGACAGTTTCCTCAACGACAAGCACAAGGACCTGAAGGCCGACTACATCCTGGCCAATCCCCCGTTCAACATGGAGGACTGGGGCTACTCGAAGGTGAAGAACGATGTCCGCTGGCGACGCTTCGACCAGCCCTCCGGCAACGCCCAGTTCTCCCTGCCGCCCGGCGGCGAACGCAAACGCAAGGACGGCTCGACGTTCGCGGTGGACGGCGGCAACGCCAACTATGCCTGGATTCTCCATTTTCTCCACCACCTCGCACCGCACGGCACTGCTGGCTTTGTGCTGGCCAATGGCTCGCTCACCAGCAACACCTCTGGCGAAGGCGACATCCGAAAGGCCATTATCGAGGCCGACATGGTGGACTGCATCATCGCTTTGCCCGGTCAACTCTTCTACACCACGCCGATCCCTGCCTGCCTCTGGTTTCTCACCCGGAACAAGGGGTCAGACAAGGATCATGGATTTCGCGCCCGGCATGGCGAGACACTCTTCATTGATGCCCGCAAGCTCGGTGAACTGACCGACCGCGTCCATCGTGAACTCACAGACGATGAAGTCGTGGAAATTGCCCGCACCTACCACGCCTGGCGTGGCGAACAAAACGCGGGAAAGTACGAAGACAAGGCTGGATACTCCAAGAGCGCCACGCTCAAGGAAATTGAAGCGCACGGTCACGTCCTCACACCTGGCCGCTATGTCGGCGCGGAAGAGATAGAGGACGATGGCGTTCCGTTCGAAGAGAAGATGGCCGAGCTTTCAGGGGAGCTATACGAGCAGATGGCCGAAGGCGTGGCACTCGATGCCGCCATCCGCAAGAATCTGGAGGCGCTGGGCTATGGCGAGTAAGAAGAATGCCGCGCTCACGACGAGGACCGCAACCGGCGAAGTCGTGCCGGCCCGTGCCGGCCGCGGGCGCACACGCGAAGGCGCTTCTTTCCCTGTGCCACCGGCACATGTGGGTATGCCGCCGGACTACGCTGCAACGCTCGCCGAGATCAAGTCGCGCATACGCACCGAGCGCGTACGCGTGGCCATGGCCGCCAATGCGGCCATGGTGCTGATGTACTGGGAGATCGGCAAAATCATTCTGGCCCGCCAGGCGAGTGAGGGCTGGGGGGCGAAGGTGATTGACCGGATCTCCGCCGACCTGCGGGAAGAATTCCCGGACATGCAGGGACTGTCCCCGCGCAATCTCAAGTACATGCGGAAATTCGCCGACGCCTGGCCTGACCGGGCAATTGTGCAAGGGTCCCTTGCACAATTGCCCTGGTGGCAGAACATCGCTCTTTTGGAGAAGCTTGGCGATGCGCCAACCCGACAGTGGTATGCCCGTCAAACCATCGCCAACGGCTGGTCCCAGCCAGTCCTTTGCCTTCAGATCGAGAACCAAGCTCATCTCCGCCAGGGCAAGGCCGTCAACAACTTCGCCCTCACCCTGCCGCCCGCCGATTCCGACATGGCCGCGCAGGTATTCAAAGACCCCTATCTCTTCGACTTCATCGGCACCGCCGATCCCCGCCGCGAGCGCGAGGTCGAGCAGGCGCTGGTGGACCATGTGCAGAAGTTCCTGCTCGAGATCGGTGCCGGGTTCGCCTTCGTTGGGCGGCAGGTGCATCTGGAGTTCTCCAGTAAGGACTACTATCTCGACCTGCTCTTCTACCATCTCAAACTCCGCTGCTATGTGGTGGTGGAATTGAAGGCCGTGCCGTTCGAGCCGGAATTCGTCGGCAAACTGAACATGTACATGGGCGCGGTGGACGACCTGCTGCGTCATGCCGACGACAAGCCGACCATCGGCCTGCTGCTCTGCAAGGGCAAAGACCGGATCATCGCCGAATACGCCCTGAGCGGCTTCACGCGCCCCATCGGCGTGGCCGACTGGAAGAAGCAACTCACCGAAGCCCTACCCGCCGACCTCAAAGGCAGCCTCCCCACCGTCGAGGAGATCGAGGCCGAACTGAGCGAGGTGGCTAAACAGGCG
>VGWG01000040.1 GCA_016873675.1 Lentisphaerota bacterium
GCGTGCATCCAGTACGCAATGGACGTTGTCGCCGTCGAAGATCTTCATGTGGATCTCGTGCCGGCGTGAACCTTCTCCTCGACCAGGACGTCTACGCGCTGACGGAGCGCTTTCTGAAAGCGCTCGGCCATGACGTGCAAACCGCTTCAGCCGTTGGTCTGTCAACGGCAGACGATTCTGTGCTGCTGGAGCACGCACAGCAACAACGGCGCATCTTCGTGACCCGTGATCGGGATTTCGGCGGCTTGATTTTTGTTCGGGGGCAAGGCCCAGGCGTCGTGTATCTGCGCATGACACCGGCAACGATTGATGCCGTGCATGAAGAACTGCGGACCGTACTCGAGCGCTACGCGGAGACTGATCTACGCAAGTCCTTCGTTGTGGTGGAGCCGAAACGCCATCGGTACCGTGCGTTGGGGCGGTGGCGCGCATCCAGCCCCGCTTAAACAGGTTCACTCTCATAACGAAACGGCCATTGATGCCGGCGTAGCGACATTGTGGTGCTCCGGTATCTGACTCCGCCCACCGGAACCCTCATCCTGCTGCGGCAGGGGGGAGAGAAGAGACCTCAGACCATAGACCTCAGACCATAGACCTGAAGACACGGGGGGCGGGTCGGGCGCGAGCTTGGCCCGCCCTTTGTTTTTTCTTCGCGGGAATCGGTCGCGTTCCCGTCACGCGCCACGGTAGCGCGGCCCCGCCCGCCTGCAACGCTTCGCGTAGCGATGCGGGCAGGTCCCGGGGCCAGCGCAGGCTGCGCAGGCCAGCGCCATTGCCGGCTGTTGCCCTCGGGCCGGGACGGCCCGGGGCTACTTGCGTTGCACTAGCGCGGCCTCGTAGCGCGGCCCCGTCCCGGGGCCAGCGCAGTTTAGCGCTCGCCGACGCCATTGCCGACGGCATGCCCGCCCACGGGCCGGGGACGGCCCGGGGCTACCCAGCGCGGCCCCGTCGCGTTCCCGTCACGCGCCACGGTAGCGCGGCCCGGTAGCGCGGCCCCGTCCCGGGGCCAGCGCAGGCTGGCGCAGGCCAGCGGCATTGTCCGCCCTCGGGCCGGGACGGGCCGGGGCTACCCGTCGCGGCCCCGTCGCGTTCCCCGTCACGCGCCACGGTGGCGCGGCCCCGTCCCGGGGCCAGCGCAGGCTGGCGCAGGCCAGCGGGGCATTGTCCGCCCACGGGCCGGGACGGCCCGGGGCTACTCGGGAACGCCGGATCTACTTGCGGCCCGGTAGCGCGGCCCCGCCCGCCTGCAACGCTTCGCGTAGCGATGCGGGCAGGTCCCGCGGGGCCAGCGCAGGCTGCGCAGGCCAGCGCCATTGCCGGCTGTTGCCCTCGGGCCGGGACGGCCCGGGGCTACTTGCGTTGCACTAGCGCGGCCCCGTCCCGGGGCCAGCGCAGGCTGGCGCAGGCCAGCGGCATTGTCCGCCCTCGGGCCGGGACGGGCCGGGGCTACTCAGAACTGGCCCTACTCATGTGCCCCGCCCCTGCCAATCCAATCTGGAAATCAGGAACTCAGGAAAGGGGAGACATCCAGCTTCCTGATTTCCTGAGTTCCAGATTGTTCCCGCACTCGTCCACCGTAGTCGTCGCCGTAGTCGTCGACCGGACGGGGGCAGATTCGGTTGACGATAGCGGGCGACGAGAACGGTGGACGAGTCGAGCTGGGTTCAAACAAGGGACGGGTCTTGCATTATTTTCGGGGGACGGAGAAAGACTTGGTTGACGACGACGGCGACGACTACGGTTGACGGGTTCAGGGACCGTCGCCAAGGGACAGGTCTTCTAGTGGCCTGTGCGGATTCCGGGTTCTGAGATCGAGAGATCCGCGTGTGCGTGTACGAGTAAGGTGCCTGCGACCGCTCATTCCCCGCCGTACTCGTACACCTACTCGTACACGCATATCTCCCCTTCTTCTCTGTGCCTCCGTGCCTCCAGCGCAGCGGGTGGTGCAATCTCTGGCGCGTGTCCTCCGCTCTCTTCGTGGTGAACGTGTACAAGGAAAGCCGCCAAGGGACAGGTCTTCTATGCGATGGAAGACGGAACCGACAAAGGGGGTGGACGAAGCGTAGACGACAACGCGTGGGACGAAGAAAGCGACGAAGTGTGGCGTGGCATGAATAGGAGCAGGAGGAGGGGCGCGACCTGCTCAGACGAATCGCAGCCATGATCAGACAACGCTTCAAGGCACTTGGGTCACCATCGGGGATCTCGTAATTCGCCGGCAGAGGCGGGCAGATCTTGGCGAAAAACTCTTTCCGGGTTACCCCGGGCGGCAACTGCATGGACTTGCCGAGCGCCCCGTTCCCATAACTGATCGTCGTGCGGTCGAGCTGTTTGTGAGCATTAATGGCCAGAAAGCAGATATCGTGAGGGTTTTCAAAAGAGGCAACCAGCAGGAACGGTTTGTCCTGTGGTTGGCGCAGAAACTGCACGACAGGCGATTGCTCCTTGAACCGCTTGTCACCGACAAGTTGTTCGAATCCCATGCTTTCGTGACTCGCCGTGACGTGGTATTTGCCTCTGTAAAGGGCTCGGTATCCGGCCCTGCGGAAGACATTTCCCATGCCGTTCGTTACGGTCTCGGGCGGCATATGAAAGCCTTCTTTGTTGGCTTCCAAACGGATCCGGCTGGGCATGCACCCGGTCAGCATGCTGAACCGCGACGGCTGGCAAACCGGGTTGGCGCAATAGGCGCGCTCGAATCGCATCCCGTTTGCCGCCAGGCTGTCCATCGCCGGCGTCTTAACGTAGAGATTCCCGGCACAACTCATCATCCCGGCATGCTGCTGGTCGGTCATGATGAGCAGGATGTTGGGCCTTTTCGCACCGTTCGTTGCCCTGCCGAGGTCCGGCTCACCTGCGGCCCAGCCCCGTTGCGGAATTCCGGCAGCCATCACACCCAACCCAGCTAATCGCATGAGGTTACGTCGGTTCATGGATGCCTCCTAGAACAGGTTTCGTTTGCCTGTTTGCTCGTATCCCTTCCGCCTTGCAGAGACGAACGTCGCCACATGTGAGAGGTCATCGTACACCATGTTGAATCGACTGTGCAATCTGATTCCACGGCCATGCGGCAAAAACCGCTTGTTTCGCGACCGAAACCGTTCTACACTTGCCGCACGAGGGATAAAAGGCTATTTGTTTGAGACAAGGATGCGTACGCGGCGGTTAGCCGAATCAGTCATAAGGAGTGTCTTCACGATGAAGCAAGTGCGACTGGGTGTCATCGGTATCGGAACCATGGGGCAATTTCATTTGAAGAGGCTCAAAGATCTCAAGGACGTCGAGTTGACCGCCGTTTGTGACAGTGACCCGGAGCGCGCCAGGCAAGCCGCAGCAACGTATTCTTGCGCCGCCTACGAGGATCACCGGAAGCTTCTAAAGGACAAGGTGTGTGATGCCGTCCTCATTGTCACCCCGCACTATGCGCACACCACGATCGGCATTGACGCCCTGCGCGCCGGTCTCCATGTTTTGGTGGAAAAACCCATCTCGGTGCACAAGGCGGACTGCGAGCGTCTGATTGCCGCCCACACGAACCGCAAGCAGGTTTTCGCCGCCATGTTCAACCAGCGGACCGACCCCCGCTACCGCAAACTGCGTCAACTCGTGCAGGACGGTACGCTCGGCAAACTGGACCGGGTCACCTGGATCATCACCGACTGGTTCCGCACCGAAGCCTACTATGCGTCCAGCGAATGGCGCGCGACGTGGGGCGGCGAAGGTGGCGGTGTCCTGCTGAATCAGTGTCCTCACAATCTCGATCTCTGGCAATGGATGTTCGGCATGCCGCAGCGCGTTCGCGCCTTCTGCAATATCGGGCGCAAGCACAACATCGAGGTGGAAGACGAAGTCACCGCCTATCTCGGGTACGATTCGGGATGCTCCGGGGTCTTCATCACCTCCACGGGCGAATCACCGGGCACCAATCGGCTGGAAGTGGCGGCGGAGTACGGCAAGGTCGTGATCGAGGGGAACGGAATCCGGTTCACGCGCAACGAGGAATCCGTCAGCACCTTCCTGAAAACCACCCCCGAACTGTGGGCTCGCCCCGATGTCTGGAACGTGGAGATCCCGACGAACGGCACTGGCGGCCAGCATGGGGAAATCCTCCAGAACTTCATCAACGCCATTGTGAACAAAACCCCGCTGATCGCGCCCGCTGCGGAGGGCATCCATTCCGTTGAACTCGGCAACGCCATGCTCTATTCGTCCGAAACCGGGAAGACCGTGGAGATGCCGCTCAACGGCGGCGCCTACGAGCGGATGCTGAAACACAAGATCAAGACATCCCGCTTTGTCAAGAAGACCCAGGCGGCCAAACTCGGCGACATCAGCCGGTCATACTGAGCAGGAAGGGCAGGAAGATCATGAAGACCACGCAAATCGCTGCGCAGTTATACACACTTCGGGATCACCTCAAAACGCCGGCCGATATCGCCGCCTCGCTTAAGAAAGTACGTCAGATCGGGTACCGGGCGGTTCAGGTCTCCGGCCTGGGGCCGATTGAGGAGAGCGAACTGAACCGCATCCTCCAAGGGGAAGGTCTGACCTGCTGCGCCACGCACGAATCCGGCGCAAAAATTCTCGATGAAACGGCTGCCGTCATCGCTCGGCTCCAAAAGCTGAACTGCCGCTACACGGCCTACCCCTACCCCGCCGGTGTGGATTTCGGCTCGCTTCCGACCGTGCTCGACCTGGCGGCCAGGCTCGACAAGGCCGGACAACTCATGCGCGAAGCCGGCCTGGTACTGACCTACCACAACCACGCGATGGAGTTCCAGCGGCTGGAGGGCAAGCTCGTGCTGGACTGGCTCTACGAGAAGACCGACGCGCGCCACCTGCAGGGCGAAATCGACACCTATTGGGTCCAGCACGGCGGCTCTGATCCTGTGGCCTGGTGCCGTAAGCTCAAGGGCCGCCTGCCGCTGCTCCACCTGAAGGATTACACCGTCATCGGCGGCAAACCAGCGTTTGCTCCCGTGGGACAAGGCAACCTGGACATACCCGCCATCGTGAACGCCGCCGAGGCGTCCGGTTGCGAGTGGTTCATCGTGGAGCAGGATGACTGCTACGGCGCCGACCCCTTCGAAGCGCTCGCGCATAGCTATCGTTATCTATCCACGCTGGTCCGTAACTAGCAGAGGGAAACCATCATGTACCTGACAGGGTTTGCCGACGAAGCGTCGAAAGGCATCGACGGGCAGATTGCTGCCACGCGGGAACTCGGTTGGACGTTTATCGAGTCGCGCGGCGTGGATGGCAAGAACATCCATGATCTCTCCGACGCTGAGTTCGATCACGTGGCGGGCGCGCTGGAGTCGGCCGGTGTGCGGGTGAACTGTTTTGGCTCCGCCATCGCCAACTGGGGCAAATCCATTCTGGAGCCCATGGACTCTTCGTTGGCCGAAGCCCGACGCGCCATCCCCCGCATGCATCGGCTGGGCACGCGACTGATCCGCATCATGAGCTTTGCGGTGCTGAAAGATCGCGATCCCGAGGATCAGATGGAAACCGAGCGATTTCGCCGCCTCAGGGAGCTTCTGGCCCTGTTTCAGGACGCCGGAATCACGCCTGTCCACGAGAACTGCATGAACTACGGAGGCATGGGCTGGACATACACCCTCCGCCTGCTGGAAAACGTGCCCGGGCTCAAGCTGGTGTTCGACACCGGCAACCCCGTATTCACCCCCGACTACACGAAACCGGAACCGCGTCCGCGCCAGTCCGCATGGGAATTCTATTCCCACGTCAAAAGCCACGTCGCTTACGTCCACATCAAGGATGGTGTCTGGAATGCGGAGAAGCAGGTCTGCACCTACACCTACCCCGGCGAGGGAGAGGGAGACGTTCGCCGCATTCTCACCGACCTTCTTCAGAATGGATATGACGGCGGTATCTCGATCGAGCCACATCTGTCCGCTGTGTTTCATGAAGAGCGCGGCGAGACCCAGGCGTCCGTCATGCACCGCACCTATGTCGAGTACGGCCGGCGCCTGGAAAAGCTGATCGCGGGCATACAGGACGCACGCGCGCCAAGCACAAAGAGGTGAGACATTGTGAACGCCTACGCGTTGGCAACACCCGAACACCAGGGCTGGATCACGCAATTACTGGCGGACACAAGGGCCAATGGCGGTCAAGCGCCCGTGGATGTGGCGCAATTTTGGGCCGATCAGGCAGTCGCCAACCGGGATCCCTTCAGCGCCTCAATTCCTCAGGTTCCACTCGGGGCGATCTGCAACTGGGAGTGTGTGTTCGATGAGCTGGGCGTGCCTCAAGACTGGTGGCGCTTCCAGTATGGTGATGCGGTCTGGGCCATGGACCTGAAGCGGCGCTACAATGACCTGGCCGAACAGATTGTGGGGCGACGCCTGCTGGATGAAACACCTGCCGACCCGGCCCGCCAATGGCCTGAGACCAAAGGGCTGCACGACATTTTCGAGGCCCGGAACGCTTGGGAAGGGGGCGCCACAGGTTCCTGGTGGCTGCATCAGTCGGCACACACAACCGCTGAACTCAGTGCCCTGCTGGATCGCGTGGAACGTCGGTTGGACAACCTGCGGGCCTTCATTCTACCGGAGGACTGGACCAGCCAGAAGCAACGCCTGGAAACCCTGGGCGTCAAAGTGCCGCTCTATCGCGCACAGCGCGGCCCCTGCACGTTTGCCTGTTCCATCTTTGGGGTGGAGAACCTGCTGCTGCTCCATTTCGACGATCCCGCCCTGATGCAACGGTTCTCGGACCTGATCGCCCGCGCCATCCTTGCGCGCGCCCGGGTCCTGGATGAGGAGGCCGGCTTCACTCCCGCCACCGCGCCGAAGTGGTGGTCGTGGTACGACGACAACTGCTGTCTGTTCAACGCCGAGATGTATGAGCTGTTTGCCATGCCCATTCACCGGGCCGTCTTCGAGCGCTATGCGCCAGCGCCCACAGACTGGCGCTATCAGCACAGCGATTCCGACATGGCCCACCTCCTCCCGTTGCTTGCTGAGCTAAACCTCAAGGGGGTTAACTTCGGCCCGACGCTGACTGTTTCGGAAATCCGGCAATACTGCCCTCATGCCGTGATTGACGGACAATTGGCGCCCTTCACCTTCAGCCGTAATGAAGAGGCCAACATGGTCGCAGAATTCCTGCGCGATTTCGAGCAGGCCCGGTCGCACCGCGGCTTGCGCTTCTCCACCGCAGGCTCCGTCAACAACGGCAGCCGGCTGACCGGCATGCGCCTGCTCATGGCGGCCATTCAGCGGCATGGACGGTATACCGGTGAGACGGGGCTTGCGGGGCTTGCTCCGGTCCAGGGGGTCGGAAAACGGTGATTTTACTGCCGGGGAGAATGACTGTCGGGGGAAAAAGCCTAGCGCTTCCACCCCTGTTTGTGTATTCTGACTCCTGACTTCTCTCTTGCAAACACACCGAAGGGGTTTTGCAAGAGCCTCGCCTGTCATTTGTTTGTACCGCCGAAGTAATCAAAGGGAGTGCGTGTGTTCAAGCCGCGCCAGAATGGTGTATCGTTCCTTCCGCCGCTGCTGCGGGAATGGCGCGACTACAGTCTGCGAGCGTTCCGCTGCGACGCACAGGCGGGGGTAACCGTGGCGGTATTTGCGGTGCCGCAGGTGATGGCCTATGCCATGCTTGCGGGGCTTGCTCCGGTCCAGGGTCTCTACGCGGCGATCCTCATGTCGGTCGTGGCGGCGCTGTGGGGCAGTTCTCCGTACGTCAACACCGGTCCGACCAATTCCTCCGCTCTGCTGACGGCTGCCGCACTGGCGAGCTGCCCGGGAGGCGACCCGGTGACGGTCTTGCTATCCTTGACGGTGATGGTGGGCCTATTTCGCGTGGCCGCGGGCGGATTCCGGCTGGGGTGGATCATTCGGTATGTCCCTGAATCAGCCTTTCTGGGGTTCACACTGGGCGCTGGCGTGCTGATCGCGATTGGACAGACTCACCATCTGCTGGGCGTTCCGGCGCCGTCGATCCAATGGGTTCCCGCGCGGCTCGTCGAGACGCTCAGGCGTCTGCCCGAGGCGGGATGGGCGCCGCTGTTGACGGGACTCGGCGTCCTGACGGCGATGCTGCTGCTGGATCGTTTCGCCCGGCGGTGGCCTGTCGCCGTGCTGGCTGTGGCGGGGGCGGCCGGCGTGGCCGCCCTGTTAGGACCGGAAGCCGGTATCCGCCTGGTGCGCGATCTGGCTCCGATATCCGGCGATCTGCCCCATTTCGGATTTCGAATCGCGGGAATTGATCAGATTGCCGAGTTGTTTCCAGCCGCGGTCGCGCTTGCCGTCATCGGCTTGATGGAAGCCATATCGATCGGGGAGCACCTCGCGATCAAGAACCGGAAACCGCTGAACATCAATCAGGAGTTCGTCGGACAGGGCCTCAGCCAAATCGCGACGGCCTTTTTCCAAGGATTTCCGGGGTCCGGATCGTTCAGTCGTTCCGCGCTGATCGAGCAGGTCGGCGGTCAGACGGCTGGGGCCAATGTCGTGTTCGGCGTCGTGCTCGTGGCGGGGGTTCTGGGGTGTCCGGGCCTTCTGGGACTCATTCCCGTGGCGGCCTTGGCTGGCCTGTTGGTGTATGTGGGCCTCAAACTCGTGGACGTGCGCCGGATCCGCCGGGTCTTTGACACGTCGCGGACGGACGTATGCGTGATGATCGTGACCTTCATCGTGACGGTGTTCGTCAATATCCAGTATGGGTTGTTCGCGGGCGTTGTGACGGGCGTGCTTTTATATGTGAATCGCGGCAGCGGATTGCGTGCGTACGAACTCGTGCCCGAGGGAATGAAGCTGTACGGGGAACGGCCCTATGAGGGGGACGTTTCACATGAGCGGAGCGATGTTGTGGCGGTTGCGCTGCACGGCGATCTGTTCTTTGGGGCGGCGCAGGTTCTGCGCGAGCAACTGGGCGCGATCGCCCGCGAGCAGAAGCCGAGCCATCTCATCCTCAGAATGCGCCGCGTCTATTCGATTGATTACTCGTGTTGGAACGCGCTCTTCGATTTCGCTGAAGCCTTTCATGAACAGGGAGGAAAACTCTACATCTGCGGGGTGCGCGAGGACGTCGGTCGGGTGATTCGCGACGCCGGCATGGATCGGGTCCTCGCGCCCGACCAGATCTATGCATCGTCGCCCGTTCCGTTCCAGGCGTTCGACGCCGCCGTGCGCCGCGTGCTGGGCGAGTTGCCGTCCGACGCCACGCTGGGTCCTGCCTGGGACGCGCATCGCCGCCGCCTCGCCGAGGGGTGAGCCGACGCGCGCCACCGCCGAGGGACAGCCCCTGTGCCTGAGGATTAGACAAGGCGCGGAAACGGCGGCGTCTGGCGTTGCAGGCACTTGACGATGCGGTCCACCTCAGGGATGGCGTGCGCGAAAAACTGCTTGAAGCCCCGGCAGAGATAGTTCAGCCCCGGTTCGCCGTCGGCGGTTCGGATGAAGCGGCTCTTCGGGCACTCACCCCAGCAATCGCTGAGAAACGGGCACTGCCGACACTGCGCCGGCAGCGTTTCGTGCTTGGCATAACCGAACTTGACCTGCGCCCGCAACAAGGCCATCTCGCCGAGCGGGGCCTTCATGACGTTGCCCAGACAGTATTCGGGATAGACATAGTGGTCGCAGGTGTAGAGGGATCCGTCATTCTCCAAGGCCATGCCTTTGCCGCAAAACTCGCTGTAGACGCAAATCTGCGAGGGGTGCCCCATATGCTGCGCCACGAGCGTCTCGAAATGATTGACAAAGACCTTGCCGATGTCCCGGTTCCGCCACTCGTCGAAGGTCTTGCAGAGAAAGTAGCCCCAGTCCTCGGGATCGACCGACCAATCGGTCACAACGGATTCCGGATGCCCCGGCCGCGCGCGCGGATCGCCGTCGCGGGGCAGCGTCGCCGGGTCCCAGGACTGCGGCGCCCTCTGTTCGAAGTCCTTGTGCTCGACGATCGGGATGAATTGGAGGCGGTCGGCGCCGAGCTCGCGCCGCAGGAAGCGGTACACGTCCAATGGGCGACGGGCGTTGTGTCGGTTGATGCACGCCATCGCATTGAACGACACGCCATGGCTTTTCAGCATCCGCGCGGCGGCGAATACCTTGGCGAACGTCGGGTCGCCGCTCTTGGTGACGCGGTAGCGGTCGTGGATCTCCTTCGGCCCGTCGATGCTGAGCCCAACCAGGAACTGGTTCTGCTTGAGGAACTTGCACCACTCCTCGTCAAGCAGTGTGCCATTGGTCTGCAGGTCGTTCAGGATGGTCTGGCCGGGCTTGGCGAACTGCGCCTGGAGCGCGACCACCTTGCGGAAAAAGTCCAGACCCAGCGTGGTCGGCTCGCCGCCCTGCCAGGAAAAAATCACCTCGCCGCCCGTCACACTCTCGATATACTGGCGGATGAATTCCGTCAGCACCTCATCCGACATACGGCGCGGCGCCGGGACGCCCTCCAGCGACGCCTTGCTCAGGTAGAAGCAGTAGGCGCAGGCCAGGTTGCAGGCGGAGCCAGCCGGTTTGATCATGACATGGAACCGACTGCCGCCCTGCTTCGCCATCAGCCCCGGAGCGTCGTACTTGTCGATCGGCCGGGACAGGGCCCCGGGGTTGACGCCGGGGGCCGTCCCAAGATCCGGAATTCCATGATACAGCCTGTTTTTCTTCATGTGATCGCCTGTTTATGATCCGCCGACGGAAACACAGATCGAACATGGCGGTCCAGGAGGTTCAGGGTGACTTCCCGTGCGATGGTTGCCCGATGGTCATGAAGCAGTCGGTAGAAGGCATCGCCCGCCTCAGCCGCGAGGCGGAACGCGACGTGGAGCAACTGGCGGAAGTGCGGATCGTAATGCGGACAGCGCGAATCATGGCGCAGCGCCGCCGCGAAACGGGGGCCGTCCCACGTATTGACTTCCTCTGGCGTCGGCAGGCGCGCGGGATCAATATCGAGGACCGTTGCATACGGCTTGGACAGTTCTTCGCGGCGCGAAACGGCCTGGCGCCAGAGGTCCTTCACAAAGGCCAGCGCGTCGCCGCCGACCAGCGCCAACCCGACCAGTTCCTCCAGCCAGGTCGTGCCGGCGGTCTTGAGATGAAGCCCCGCTCCGGTTCGCGCAAGAATGTCCCGGATCGGTCCATAGATGGCAAACTTGTCGCTGCCGGAATGAACACTCAACTTCAATCCGTCACCGAAGCCAAGCTTTTGCCAGGCCAGCGCCAGCACGGAGACATCCAATTCGAACTCGCGCGCAAACTGACGCGGATCGCCCACGTAATCCACGCCCTTGTTGAAACGGCCCGAGAACCGCGGGGCTAGGGTATCCACCGGAACGCCCTCTGCCGCGAGGCCGGTCAGAATGACGAGCAGATCCTGCGGCGATTGGGGGGTGTCTGTTTCATCCAGCGAAACCTCGACGAGGAATTTACGCGAGCCGCGAGCCGAGCGAATCCGCCGAAATATCCGCCCCGCCTCAGCCACGGCGGCAGCATACTTTCCGGCGGCGGATCGTGTCGCCGCGCGATCAAGCGGCAGTCGCTCTCCGGTGCCAGGCAGTGCCGGCGCCAACCCGAGCCGTTCCTCCACGCGGCCTGCCAGCGCCTCCACCGCCGCAGGTTCGCAGGCCTGTCCGATCTGCTCTGCAACATCCAGCGTGAAGAAATCACACGCATCCAGAAACCGATCCACGTTACCCAAAGAGATATGGTCGGCATCCAGCCAGTAGGGAGAAGACCACCCGGCTTCGCGAACGGCAGCGTCTGCGGCCGCGCGGGCATCGGATGGACAGGTCCCGATCAGGGTGTGCTCGCGGTTCGACTTGTTCCAGACCGGCGTGACCCGAATGCCATCCCGCCGCGCGGCTGCTAGCGCGGCGAGTTGGGCGACGCCCTCGCAGCCAAACCGATCGCCGACGCCGATCGAAAAGCGTCCAAGCCCGCACCCGGTGTCGTCGTGTTCCTCGCGGTGGGTGTTGAGAGACCTATTCTGGGTATCCATACTCGCCTAACCTTTCTGTCTGGCGTGGCCTGAGGCCCGCCTCGTTCCATCTTTCCGTGCGGCGTCGTCACTCCATGTATGCGCCTGCTTCTTTCAGGCGCTTGCGAAGGAGATTCACATCGACCGTGCGCACGTCGCAGGACGTGGACTTCGCAGCCATTCCGGCGGCCATTCCGGCGGCCTCGCCCATCACCAGGCAGACCGGCATCACCCGTGTGCTCCCCTGCACGGGCCTGTCGGTGGAAATGGCCCTGCCAGCGACCAGCACATTCTTCAGTTTCTTCGGCGTGAAGCAGCGGTACGGGATTCCGTGCGATTCCCCGGGGCCGTAACGCCTGAATGTCTTCTCTAGCTTCTCGTGTCCCTTCAACGTCTCCTGGATATCCTTCTTGGCCGTATGCACGTCAAGAAAATAGCTGTTGCGGCAGACCTCGTCGGGAAATGTCCGCCTCGATTCGTAGTCGTCAACGGTCAGCACATAGTCCCCGGTTATGCGGCGTGTCTCGCGGGTGCCTAGCAGGGGGGCTGTCGCCACAAGATGGGCATTCGCAAAGGCCTTGGGATGATGTTCCGCGAGGGCGTCCCTGAACTCCATCGCGAGCTTGCGGCCCTCGATCATGGCGTTGGAAACCGATTTCGGGTCTGTGTTGTCAACATCCCACAGGTGCCCCGCGTTGAACCCGACCGTGCCGGGACCGACGATGTTCGCGCACAGATGCGTGTCCTTGATATGCGGATATTTCCCGGAGGCGGCGATCGCGTAGATCGGGCTGTTCTTGTTGCCGGCGTGGAGATTGGGGCCATGCCTGAAGGCGTACTCGTCGACATTGCTGAGGATGAAACAGAGGGTGACAGGCTGCAGCTCCCCTTTTTCACTTCCTTTCTCGAAATCCGCGCCAGCCCAGGCCGCGAGATCCGCGTCGCCAGAGCAGTCAACAAACACGTTCGCCTGGTACGCCACGAGACCGCTCTTGTTCGCTACGATAATCCCAGAGACCTTCCCGTTAGCGTCCACGTCGACGCCGGAAAGGAACGTATTGAACAGGATCTCTGCGCCCGATTCCCTCACGAAATCATCATAAACCCGCTTCAAACGCTCGGCATCGATCGGAACCCATTCGGTAGCATCCTTCGCGACATGCGCCACCCCCTCCTTCGCGGCTGCGAAGATTTTTTCACCCATGCCCTTGTACACGATCTTCTGCTGGTCAGAGAACGGGCACCAGGCGGGGATGAGTCCGGATGTCCCCATGCCGCCAAGGCTTCCTGTCGCCTCGATGAGCAAGGTCCTCGCCCCTTCCCGGGCGGCCGAGGCTGCGGCCGTGCAACCGGCGGGCCCTCCGCCCACCACGATCACGTCCCAACTGCCGATAACCGGGATCCCCATCTTTGAGATGTTATGCTTGTTTGTCATACTAGTCTCCTTTGGTTGAATTTGAGAAACGTGCCGTCGGCCATCGCGTGCACCGGCTGCCGCTGGGCAACGGTCATGGCTGCGGGCTGACCGGCGCACCCGCCTCCTCATACCCTTCTCCGCGCGGATAGAGTGTGGTCATGCGTGAAACCTGAGCGGGTGTCGGCACAACATCCGGGGGAAACGGGGGTTGTCCAAAGGTGTCGCGGATGGCGTGCAGGTAGCCAAACCCCCAACCGGCCGCCGGCATCATACAGTGACCTTCGCCCCATTCGTTCCAGTTGTCCAGCAACACCACCCTGCGCGACAATGCGTTCGTGGCTGCCGCCGGCATGTAGGTCGTCCTGGCCCACTCACAGAGCGCGCGGAATTCGTCGGGTGTGGCCCAGGCATCGCGACTGCTGGAGCCGCCTTTCCATGGAGCGGGACTCCATCCCATGGACAAGGTCGGCAGCACGTCTTGCGACATCTGGGCGCGCTGTGACTCGATATTCTTCATTTGATTCTGGGTCGATCCGGTGAACCACGTGTAGGCGTATGCCGCATCGAACATCAAGTCCGCAGCATTTTTGCTGGGTCCTCCCTGGTTGATCACCCAACAGCCATCGAACCCCATCTTGCGGCACTCCTCGCGCAGAATCGGCAACGCCGCCTTGGCGGCGCTAAAACGACGCGTCTCGTAGATGCCGATCAAAGGTTTGTTATCAATCTTCAGGTAGCGCGGATCGCGAAACAGATGCTCGACAAGGTATGGCACCACATTGTCGCGCCAGTCGTCCAGTTTACCGACCGGGAACGTGATGTTGATGGCGAACGTCATCTTGTTGCTCCACCGGGCCCGCTTGAAGCCGATCAGCCCCTCGCCGTGGCGCGTGGAGTGGATCGGCCCCGGCGCGCCTTGATACCAGCACTTGAAGTCGCAGGAGATGCCGTTGCGCAAGAGCCAGCCGATGGACCAGTCCTCCACTTCCGGATCGCCGCCGTTGTAATACCCCAGCAGCGGCCGCCGCTCCGGAAAATCGCGAATATAGTCCCAGCCATTGTGCAGCCCCTCCCGCCAGAGGTCGCACGACTGCATCACGACGATGTTCGAGCCCGTGGCGACCGGCACAGGCTCGGGCGCGTAGTCGGCCGGATACGGCAGATGCGGACGCACGACCAACTCGTCCGCCCAGCACTTCCCACCGACCGCTTCAGGCGCCGTGACGCGCATCTGGGCAACCTGCGCCCCCGCAGCGATGGCCACTCGTCCGCGCTCGATGTCATTGACATAACACGTGGCCGACTTGGCCGCGGGGTCTATCACCACACGCAGGTTGTACCACACCGTCTTCCGAAGTCCCGTCCAGAGCGAAACCGGCGCGCCCCCCCCGGCGTCGCTGGCCGTCAGGGTGCCGTCGCGCGCGGCGAGCGTTACGACCGGGTGCCCCGCGGCATCGAGCCAGGCCACTGACGCGCCATTGCCGCCGTCTGCAAACAGGACTTTTGCCTCCACCTCCACGGCGGCCTTCACAGGCGGAAAAGCGACCGTAGCGTCCAGCGCACCGGTCTGTGTACGTTCCAGGCAAAGCGCACGACTGTTCGCGACATGCGCGGCCCCGCCATGGTTGCGGACGGCAACCGTGCCGCCTGCCGTCGTGGACGTCCAACCATCCGGCAACGCCCCTTCCGGCACGCTGATAAAACGCTCCCGCAGCGCATAACCGCGATGCAACAGCACCGGCGTCACGAACAGGTCGCCTACGAATGTGTTCCCCGTGGTGATCGCAAGACGGTCCAGCGCCTTATCGGACAACGTCACCGCCGTGGCAACCCTACGCCCGTCCACGCGGATGTCCGCCCGGTGCGCGTCTAGGTCTAAACGAACGCTGACGCCGCAATCCCGGCCAGCCTGTAGTGCCGCCAGACGCCGCGGCGCGCTTTCACCAGCATCCGCCACCAGATCCCCCTCCGCCACGTGCAGGCGCAGGACGGCCTGATCTCCGGACATGATCTGGAAAAAAGGCCCATTGGTGAGTTGCGGCAGCCGGAAGACAAATTCCCACGTCAACACCCCATCCTGCTGCGCCGGGAAACGCCGACCGATGGTGACCGGCGCCTCGTCGTTCTTATCCACCAGCTTGAACCAGGAGTAGTAGGCATGCGCGAAAGATGCGCCGGGCGGCTCCACCTCCCAGCCGGAGATCCGCCATTCCGCGGCAGGCCGGCCCACGGCCAGATGCGCAAACCACTCGCAGACGAGATCGCCGACCTCGACGCGACGGGCCGCCGGTTGATCCGCGGCCGAAACCACGGACGCCGTGATCGCCATTCCCAGAATCATGCTGCTGACGGTCTTCATCGTTTGTTCGCTCCTGTTTTAATCTCCTGCCGTTGTCTAGCCCCAAGCATAGGGACCGATACGCTTCACACCGTGCTCCAGGCTTCGTATACCGCTTCGCAGTTCTCGATGCGATGATCTTTGCCCCAGAAACACTGTCCCACCACACCGGTACGCCGGTTCCTCAGGAACGCCCGCGCCACACGCCGCACGGCCTCCCGTACTTCTCCCGGTGTGGCTGACGTGAGCAATCGTTGCCGATCAATCTCGCCCCAGAAGCAGATCCGCCCCGCGAATTGTTCCGCCAACTCCTCGATGTTCATGCAGAAGAGCTGCGCATTGACGGCATTCACGCCGATTTCGATCAGGTCCTTGATGATCGGCGCGATATACCCGTCGGAGTGCATGAGCACGAACTTGCCGTGGGCGTGGGCCAGATCGCAATAGTCCTCGTAGAGCGGCTTGAAGAACGCCCGCCAAAGCTCCGGTGAAATCAGGAGGGCTTGTTGGGCGCCCCAGTCATCGGCGATGTGTACACCATCGACGTCCGTCTTCACCCAGAGCGCCATCTGCTTCATGAAGTACTCGTGAACCATGTCGCGCAGGCGGTAGACCTCCGGCTCGAGATAGGCCAGATCCAGGTAGAGCTGCTCGGACCCACGCAGGTGCTGCATCCGCTCAAACGGATTGGGCATGCTGTCCCACATCGGGATCATGAACCTGTCCGAGTCGGCACAGGCCGGATTGACGGGTGAAAGATCGGCACCGTCGATCACCTCCCAGGGCGGCTGAAAAGTCTTCAAACCGCTCCAGTCGCGCCGCAGGGGGGAGTCCTTCACCTCGCCGCAGACGTCATCCTCGCCAGCTTCCCAGACGCAGCCCCAGATGTCCGTGCGCCGCCCCTTCCGGTTCATGGCGCCGCAGCTCCGCCCCGCCGGATACTGGAACGGCGGGGACGCCACGTCACTGGGATATTTCCGTTGGAGCTCGCCGCCAAAAGAGTTCTCGATCGGGATGCGGTCCACCTCCTCAAAGCAAAGCGCTCTCTTGATTCGTTCACGAGATGTCATGCGTCGCCTCTCTTTCTTTCCGAGCGTTGTATTCCTGAAGGGCCGCGAGCATGGCTCGATAGTTTCGCGGTGACACTTCCGGTTGGACGGCGTTGGAAGCGCCAAGCACCAGTCCACCGCCGGGCGCACACTCGACAAGCAGTGTCCCCGCCGCCGCTCGCACGGCTTCGGGGCTGCCCATGAGCAGCAGGCCGCAGTCAATGTTGCCGCACAGACAGAGTCGGCCCGCCACCTGGCGCTTGACGCTCCGCATGTCCATGCAGGCCACCGGATCGATGGCCTGCAGGGCATGCAGTCCGCTGTCCGCCAGTGCATCGACACAGGCGGTTAGATTGCCATCACTGTGCAACACCGACCATCCGCCCAGGGTCCGCACCTCCGCTGCCCATTCGCGCAAATAGGGGAGAAAGAACCGATCCATCTGCGCGGGATTGAAGAAGACACCGTGATTATCGGCAATGTCGGAAGCGCTGAAGAGAATCTCAACACCGAGTTCACGGAACGTGCGAGCCTGCGCGACGCCGTGGCGCAGCGTGCGGCGCGCCTGCTCGTCGATTTGCTCCGGGGCATCGAAAAGCCGATAGGAAAATTCCACATAGTCGGCGGCGCCTGGCATGCCGATCACGCCGCCGGATCCGGCGGCGATCAGGAACTGGCCGGCGGCCAGTTTAGCGAGGATGCGGATCTGCTCGTCACGGGCCGGATCGGGCAACCAGTAGTAGGCTGGGTGGCCCGGCGCGTGCTCCCAATAGCCGCCGGGCGCGGTGACGGCGGAAAATCCGAGTTCGGCGGCAACCTCAACAATAATCTCGGCGTTGTGGTGCAAGGCACGTTCCTGTTCGGCCGCCGTGAGATCGGCAAACTCGCGGCCCAGCGTCAAACGTCCGCGATCAAATTCGTTCCACAAGTGAAACTCGAGCTCCCACACGGGAACCGCAGACGGCACCCGGCATGCCAAAGCCTGGCGCATTTCGGCGCAACGTGTCATCATTTTCCTTTCCTAGCCATCACCCGGCGCATAATCTCACGATCCTCCCACGCTGTCAATCGGCCAGGTGTTGGTCTTGCCGGAGAAGTCCTCGGCATACCGGCCCAGACAACCGATATCGGCATAGCCCTGGATCAGGTTGGCCTGGAACTGCTGTTCACGGCATCCGGTTGGTTTTTTCAGCAGTCGAAATGTCGGCGGCCACGGCAGCGCGATAGCGCGCCCAGGAAAACGGAATCGTTTCCGTATGCAGGAGCGGCGTCTCCGAATAACGATCCCGGGTTAACGCAACAACCTGATCCCAGTGCCGGAGGCACTGTTGCAGCAAAGCCATCGCCTCGTCACGCCCTTGGTCGTTAAGACCGCGCCGATAACGCTCCAGCGCCACGGCCGCGCGTATCTTGTCTGCCAGATAGAGGCCGAGATGCGCCCAGGCGGCGGCATCAGCGAGTTCGTCTGCGACAGCGATGTTAGTTGTGCTGACGGACGCCAGGCGAGACAGCGTTTCCCGGGCATCGCGTTCAGCAGCATCGGCAACGGCGAGCGGAGAAACCTTGTTGGTGCTGACGGCAACCTTCCGGGCTTCCAGGTCAATCATTGCCGAAACACCCAACCATTGCGGATCCAGCGGCTTGGCTTGGATCACATGTTGGATGTCCAGGAAACCCTTCTTGCTCAGGAATCCTTCGCTGTACAGCGTGGGATCCGACGTTGCGCCCATAAACGTCGCGATGCGCAAAGGCGTGCGGCTCGCCAGATCCAGCACGGGAAGAAGCGTGGCTCCGGTCCCCTGTCCATACTGCCGGTCAATCGCCCGGGCCAGAGCCGCGTCATCCAGATTGGGATCGTACAGGTGCCTGCCCCAGACCACGTAGAACAACCGTTGCCGCTGAAAGGCCCAGCGCGCCCGCCCCGGAAGGTCCGGCTTGTCGAAGACGTTCGCCGCCGGGATGTAACACTCCGATCCCACGTAGTATCCGCCGGTCCAGGGCCGGCTGTTCAGGCGGATGTGCTCGCGGACAAAGGACGGCCCGCACCAGCGCAACAGAAAGAAATCCTCGTTCCTCACCATCCAGGTGATGCGGTAGTCCTTCGGCAGGGGGTTCCACAACGCATCGCTGATGGCACCGCCATGGATAATATGCAGCTTCGGCGAGGAATGACCATGCGACCAGTTATACTTGAGCTCAGTATAAACAGGCGCATCGGTGTGCACGGACTCCAGCAACCGGCGACCCAGCAGTTCGGTATCGCGCGACATGGATCCGCCGGATTGGGTGTCTTTGGAATGCGGCGCGCGGTAGTTGATCTCAACCGGCCGGCCGGCATCGCGTATGGCGCTGAGAATCACGCGGTCAATCCATTCGCCGCGTTCGGCAGGCGTCATGCCGCCCATGCGCTCCGACTGGGTAATGCCGATGCCGTCCAGTTCGGGATACTCCTTCAGCACCTGCGTGAGAATGGAACGGTTGTAGCGCTCGACAAGCGTCGAGCGGTCGCCGTCGCCAAAGAAGGCGCCATCCATGCTGTAGGTGGCCACGTTGTGCGCCTTGGCAAAGGCCGGCGACACAAAAATGTTCCAGGTAAAGAGTTGGACCTTCATGCCGCGGTCGTGAGCATGACGGAAGATGCCGCGCCACAGCGTCTGCCACTGGGCCAGCTCGGCATCACTGAGATCGCAGGACTCGGGAAACTCCTGAGACCGGACCATCAGATGATAGGGATGCAGGCTCCAGAGGGACAGGCGGTTGAAGCGGCTCTCGGCGAGGTGATCAATGAGCGCTTTCCAGAAGTCCAGGTCGCGACAGTCCGCTTCGTTACGCCGGTAGTACTCATGCACACGATACGACATCCAGGGCAGATTGACCTTCACGGCGCGAATGGCCATGCCCGGCCGCCCGGTCACGCCGTTGAGTTGCCCCGGCTCGATACCGGCGGCGATACGCTCGGCCGCCTCAAGCGCGCCATACATGACGCCAGCGGCGTCGCCGCCGGTAATCCGCAACTGACCGTCTTGAACGGTGATGCGATACGCCTCGCTGCCAAGGTCCGGAGCAGGCGTGATCTTCGCGCGGACCTTCAGGGCGCCGTGATCATCCGGCGCGAACCCGTGCTGCCGCAGCGCCTCCGTCAACCGCTCGACGCCAAACAACACCGGCGCGGCCGTGTCGGAATCAACCGCAACCGTGCGGGCCGCGCCCTGCGCGAAAACAGGGAGCCCGGTCGTCAACAACGCCCGGAGGAGCAGTCCTCCCCTGCCGCACCGACACGTGACAGGCAAGCGCGCTTCGGATGGCGCCGGCTGGCAGGGGACAACAGGAGAAAGAAAACCTGTCCAAAGTGCAGAGGTCATGGCGCCAAGCTTTTTCCCAGAAGCAATTAATCCCGCGTGGCTGTCGCCGAGCCTGTGTTCGGTTACGGGCTTATTCGCTGCGGGACGTTCAAATCCGCTCTCCGTTTCCAGAAGTCCGCGCCGGTGTAATGATCCTCATCGTTCCATTCCCGGGCGGTCTCCACAAGTCGCTGGCGCAGGCTGGACACAGTCGGCTGCGACTCTGCCCGCTCCGCCAGGTTCCGCATTTCCCAAGGATCGGCAGCCAAATCGAATAACTGCGTTGCGCCGCAGCCGTATTCGATCAGCTTGTGTCGCCCATCGGTCAGGCCGCGAATGCTTTTTTCGTAGGCCAGATAGAGATCTGGACGCAGTGGTGCGGTCGGGTCCTTCAGGCAGGGGAGCAGGCTGACGCCTTCTACGGAACCGGGAACCGGCGTGCCGGTCAGCCCGCAGAGCGTGGGGAAGATGTCCAGCAGGTACACCAGCGCGGCACTCTGCTGCCCTTTGGGAATACCGGGGCCGGCAAAGATCAACGGGACCCGCACACTGTGATCGTAGACGCTTTGCTTGCCCAGCAACCCGTGCTGGCCGACGGCCAGACCATTGTCTCCGGAAAACACGATGATGGTGTTATCCAAGGTTCCCTTCTTGCGCAGCGCGCCGAGGACGCGGCCCAGGGCGGCGTCCAGGTGGGAGATCATGGCATAGTAGTCCGCTATGTGCCGCCGGATCTCCTGCGGGACGCGCGGGATGGCGGCGAGCACTTCGTCGCGGATGCGCAGCGCGCCCGTATCGATGGCATGCTCAGGGACGAAATTGGGCGGCAGGTTGATCGTGTCGGGATCGTACAGTTTCAGGAACTCCTCGGGCATGCTGCGGGGATCGTGCGGAGCCATGAGCGAGGTGTACATGAAGAACGGCCTCGCGCCGTCCCATTTCTCGATGAAGCGGATGGAGGCGTCAGCGAAGATATCGGTCGAATGTCGCCCGGCGTGGAAATGATCGCCCCGGCGTTGTTCCACCGTGTTCGTCCGGTAGGGATTGCGTATGCACGGGGCATAGCGCTCGTACCGGCCCGTCGGATCGAACTGGCAAAGGGGGACCATCCAGTGATCCTCCATGCCGCCGAAAAAGATCTCGTCGCCGCATTCAAAACCCCGCGCATAAGAGGCTGTCCCATTATGCCACTTGCCAGTACCGAAGGTGAGATACCCGTTCTGGCGCAGGCTTTCGGCCAGCGTGACGTGATCCGGCGGGATCTCCTCACCGTGGCCCTTGATGTGGTACAGCGTGCGCCCGCTGTGAAGCATGGCGCGGCTGGGCATGCACACCGCGCCGCAGCTTCCGCCGGGAATGTGCGCGTGCGTGAATACCGTGCCGCCCGCGGCCAGCGCGTCCAGGTTCGGGGTGCGAATGGCGCCGTTTCCCAGCGTGCGGATCGTGTCGAACCGCTGGTCGTCCGTGAAGAAGAAGAGGACGTTCGGTCGTTTGTTCAGAGCCATGTTCCCGTAATCTCCTGAAACGTGTTGATGGGTGTGTAAGGCGTCGGGTAGTCGGCGCCGTGGTGACTGCGACGGCAGGAGGCCATGAAGTCGGCGATTTGTTTTCGCATGTGCGCGGCGATGTCCGGGTATTCCCGGATCTGGTTGGCCGTTTCGGCCATGTCGGCATTCAGATCAAACAACAGATCCTCCGTGCCATCCGCCGAAAGATTGGTCAGGAACTTCCACTGATGATCAATCAGACCTATGGTCGGAGCACCGGACATGCGGTTTTTTTCGTCCAGAAACCGGTACGGAATGGCCTTGGGCCGCGTTTGTGACTCGCCCCGAATGAGAGGCAGCAGGCTGACTCCATCCAGCGGGCGGCTGTCCGGCAGGGTGTAGCCGAAAAGTTCCGCGACGGTCGGGAAGTAGTCCAGTGTGCTGCACGGCACAGTCCAGTCTGCCCCCGGCTTCACATGCTCCGGCCACTTGAGCAGGGCCGGCACGCCGATCCCGCCGTTGAACAGGCTGCGTTTGCGTCCGCGAAGGCCCCCGGTTACCCCGCGGTTTCGATCATTCCGGGACAGGTCTTCGCCGCCTTCCGGCCCGTTGTCCGAGCAAAACCAGACCATGGTGTCGTTCTCGATCCCCAACGCCCGGAGTTCGCGATTCAGGCGACCGACCTGTTCATCCATGGCGGTCACGCAACCGTAGTAGTGCTGCTCGTCCTCACAAAACTCCGAGTATATCGCACGGTACGCTGGCCCTGCAACAACCGGTGTATGCGGCGTGTGGAACCAGATCGTTGCAAAAAAGGGTGCCTGACGACTGGCGCAGTTTTGAATGAATGGGATGGCGCGGTCCATGATTACGCGCGAATCGTCACCGTCAAGATTGTCCCGGACAATTTCGCCGCGCTCATTCCAGTAGTGCGCGCCGAAGAACGTTCCCGGCTCGCCATAGACAAAGCGCCCGTCCGGGCGTTTCTGGTCTGGCGTTACCATGGGATCCCACGTTGGCACGCGCGCTTCAGCGGAGAAACAGACATCAAAGTCGTGCAGCCAGGGCGGGGAGAATTCCGCTGCGTGTTCCGGGCCGCCGCGGTTGCTGTCGCGAATGGCGGTGGTCAAGGTTCCCAAGTGCCACTTGCCGAAATGACCGGTCCGGTACCCCTGTTCCTTGCACACGCGGGCCAGGGTGATCTCCTCGGTCGGCAACCGGCCCACGTTGGCGTGCGTGATTCCGTAGCGGGAGTAGTGACGACCGGTCAGGCACGTCCCGCGCGTCGGCGAACAGACCGGGCCGCCGGCGAAGAAACGGGTGAATCGCGCACCCTCTCCCCGCATGGCGTCAAGACAGGGCGTGCGAATGATTTCGTTGCCGTTGAAACCGGTGTCCCCGTAACCGAGATCGTCACACATCATCAGAATAATGTTGGGCTTGTCTTCCGGCATGACCTAGTCTTTCAGCACGAATCGGGGATACAGTTCGGTCCGGAAGGGGAAGCTGACTCCCTGGGCGAGGCGCAGGTAGAAGTCCATGCGGTTGTCGGCATCGCTGTCGCAGATCATGGCGTTGAAGCCAAAGGTGTCCCCGGCTTTCAGGCCCAGCGCGGCCAATGGCAGGCGCAGGGTGTAGCGGGTGAGCTTGGCGTTCTCGTCGCGGGTCACTGCGCAGTCCGCGGTCTTCAGAATCGCGTCGCTTGTGCCCATCGCCTGATGGAGAACCACGCCGTTGGTGGAAAGGCCCAGCATCAGGCTCCAATGGGTGCCATCCGGTATGGCAACCCCGAATTGCATGGCATCGCCATTCCAGAGGTTGCCGCCGCTCTGGCTGTTCTGGTGCGTATCATCCGTCACGTCGGCGCCGAAACAAACCGCCTCGCCGTCCCATCCCAGGTAGAGGCGGGCACTGGTGTCCGTCGGACCGTTCCAGAGTGTTCGGGGCTGTTGGGGGACCACGCTGCGGGCGTTCTCCAAGAACACATCTTCGACGCAAGCCAGGGTCGCCAGGGGGGTGCCGATTTCGGCGGGATTGCCGTTGGTCTTGAAAGGCGCGGCCAGCTTGCGAAGCGGCCGCACGACGGTGGCGTCGAATCGTGGCGGCTGGGTGGCGGTGATGTTGTCGCCCGCGGGCGCCGAGCGCACCGCGCGAAACCCGTTGAAAGGATCCATTCCGCGGCGATCCGCATAGGCGACGGTCGCCTTGATCCGTCCGGAAGTCAGCAGATGGACCAGACGATAATAGATCATGTTCTTGCCGTAGCCGCCGCGGTACACCACGGCGCTGGCATCTTTCGGCCAGTCGGCTGGCAGAACCGCCTCGCCTTGGCCGTGCGAGCCCGCAAAAGTCAGCCCGGTCGGCAGACAAGGCGTCACCAGCCGCTCGATCAAGTCACCATTGTTCAAAAACCCAAGGCCCCAATACGAGAACCCGACTTCGTCCGGAGTAGGATGCTCGCTGTTACGGACGGCTTTCTCGTACTCAAGCTCTGTAAGGGGGCGCAGTCCGGCCCACGCCGCGACGGCCGCACCATCCGCCCACGAGAGCCAGGGCAGAAAGCCGTCGGGCGTGGTGGCGACATAGGTGTACGGATGCCCGTTGCCGGTGCGTCTGATTGTCTCCCCCTGATAGCCGTCGTACCAGTATTTCTTGGCCGATTCAGCGGGGATGGTATTGAGAAAGCCGGCGTAAAGCGCCTGGTTGATCACCGGATACTTCATGCAGTAGAAAGCCGCAAGACCATTGGGGAACGACGCTGGAATCTCGCTGTTGTCTTCCGGCACAATCCCCCTGGCCCAGAGCTTGCCTTTCTGTTTTCCGGTTGGAATGGCGCCGGGGCCCGTCACCCGGTACGGCGGGGTGGCCGCGCCCGGTTCACCGTCAACATAAGCGTGAAAAGCATTGACTTCCTTCCCGCCTGTCCCCAGGAAGTAAGGACCTTCCCCGACGTAACACATCTCAATGCCGAAGGCGCGGAACTCAGGTTTCCCGCCCTCGCTCGGAGAGCTTCGGTGTTCAGTGTTCAGTTCTACCACCGCCGTTACTTTCCGA
>VGWG01000041.1 GCA_016873675.1 Lentisphaerota bacterium
GGCGACGCGGTGATGCACACGAACTATCGGCAGGACCGCGCCATCCAGCTCACGCAGGCCTTCGTGCTGGACGGCTATGCGGGGAAACGCAAGGCGCGCCCCCGGGTCGCCTATCTCGGCTTCACCCGCTACTGGGACGAATTCACCGAGTACCTGCTGGGCGCGATGGGCGGCGACGGCGGCATGGAGCATCTGCTGGGCGAGGTGGTAAGCGCGGCGGGATTGCGTCAGTTGCGCATCGCGGAGACGCAGAAGTTCAGACACGTCACCAGCTTCTTCAACGGCAAGTCGACGCAGCCCTCGGCGGGCGAAGACCAGGTGGACGTGCCCAGTCGCTTCGATCCCGCGACCTTCGCGCTCCATCCCGAGATGGAGGCCTACCCCGTGACAGAGGCTTTGCTCCAGCGGCTTGAGCACAACCCTTACGGGCTCATCGTGGTCAACTACGCCAACTGCGATATGGTGGGGCACACCGGGGTTCTGGACGCCGCGCGGCGGGCGGTGGAGATCGTGGACGCGTGTGTCGGCACGGTTGTCGCCCGGCTTCTGGAGCTGGATGCTCACATCCTGATCACGGCCGATCACGGCAACGCCGAGCAGATGCTCGACTACGTCACCGGGATGGTCAAGACCAGCCACACGCTGAACGAGGTGGAGTGCATTTACGTGGCGCGGGATGCGCCGGGGAAGCGCCTCGCCGCATCGGGCAAGCTCTGCGACATCGCGACGACGGCGCTGGCGCTGCTGGGGCTGCCGATTCCCGCCGAAATGACGGCTCAGAACCTGCTGGCAAGGAACGACACGGATGGATAGCCGATGGCCGAGTTTCCGGGGGGGCGCCGTTCCATCGGACCCTGCAGACGCGACGGAGACCCGCCGCTGGTCGCGCATCCGCAGGCGCCCATGCACACGGCCGGAGCCGACGCGAAGCGATGCCCCGGCAGGGCCTGTGCGGCGGGCGCCCCTCACCTCGCTGCGCCTCGCGCGACTCGCCAGCATCACGGCAGCCGCACTCGTCGCCTGCGGATTCACATTCAGCAACGCCTATCGCAGCCCGCGCAACAGCGAACGCGAAGTGCGCAGGAGCACCACGCTGATCATCCTGCACACCACCGAGGCGCCGGCCAAGAGCGCCCTCAACAAGCTGAGCGAGCGCGGGGAGATCCACTATGTTGTGGACACCGACGGCATGGTCTACCGGGTCATTGACCATCGCCGCATCGCCTTTCACTGCGGCCGCAGCATGTGGAACGGCAGGACGCAGGTCGATGATTTCGCGGTCGGGATCGAAGTTGTCGGCTATCACAACAAGCCGATGACGGCGAAGCAAACGATCACGCTGGCGGCGCTGATCGGCGAGATCCAGAGCATCTACAAGATTCCAGACGAGCGGGTGCTGCCGCATTCGATGGTGGCGTATGGCGCGCCCAACCGCTTTCACAAGCGGAGTCACCGGGGCCGCAAACGGTGCGGCATGCAATTTGCAACCTGGGCGGTGCGTCAGAAGCTGAACCTCACGGCGCAACCGCGGTTCGACCCCGACGTCCGCGCGCGCCGGCTGGTGAATGCCGACCCCTATCTGGCGCAGGTGCTCTTCGGATCGGCCGCGCAGCAGGACCAGGCGCTGGCAAAATACACAGCGGAGGAAACCACCGTCATCGGCCCGGGACGCACGGCATGGGACATCGCCCGGGACGCCTACAACAGCACCAACACGGTCTACGTGTTTCCGGATGGTTCCAGGCGGACCGGCAATGGAATCCGTGCCTGGGGGGCGATTCCGACCGGAACCCGGGTCCTGTTGAACGAGGCGTGCGCCGACGCGGAGCCGGTGGAATCCTTCAAGACCATCGGCACCGACGGCAAGACCGCCGCCGATTTTGCGGGGGAGGAAACACGGCTCGACACGACCTATTATATCTACCCGGCGGGCGGCAGCTTCAGCGGCTCGGAACTCAGCGCGGCGGCGATCGCGGCGCTGCCGCGCGGCACCCGGGTGCTGGTCGGCTACAAGCGGATCGGCCCGATCCGCGCGGGAACCCGGGTCTACGAGATCTGCGGCGCCAAGTGGAAGGCACCCGACACCTATTTCCTCTATTCCCACGGCCTGCTCAAGCCGGGCAGTGAAATGGACGAGAGCAAGATCCCGGTGGGCCTGTATTTGTTCTACAAGAACTGACTTCTCTCTTGCAAAACCCCTCTGGGGTGTTTGCAAGAGAGAAGTCAGAATACAGGAGTCAGGAGTCAGAATAATAGAACACGTTGCCCGTGAGAAGGTTCCAATTCTGAATACTCAATTCTGGCTTCTGAATACGGCGCTGACCGATTACACCTTGTCCCGTGGCGGGTCTTCTGGCATAATGGCCCCAACTGCATTTCTTCCATACACTAAGCGAGGCGCGCCATGTCCACAAGTTTTGAGCTGATCGGCACGGTCAAGGTCGTGATGGAGCCGATGACCTTTGCCAGCGGTTTCACGAAGCGGGAGTTTGTCATCACGACCGAGGACGAGCGGTTCCCGCAGATGATCAAATTCCAGACCGTGAACGAGCGGTGCGCGCTGCTGGCGGGGCTCGCGCCGAACGACCGCGTCAAAGTGCGGTTTGACATCCGCGGCAGTCTGAGCACCAAGAACGGGGAGCGGTATTTTGTAGACCTTCAGGCGTTCCAGATCGACAAACTGGACGGGAAGGGCCAGTCGGTGACCCACAACGAAACCGAGCCCGCGCCAACCGAAGACGAGCCGATGCCTTTCTAATGCGGGCTTGCGCCCGCAACCCTCACCCCGGCCCTCTCCCAGAGGGAGAGGGAGCAAACAAGGAATCACGCGATGGAAAAGCCTGTGCTGCATGATTTGAATCCCGGCTCGTTGCGGATCGACCCGATGGCGCTTTTTGACAAGCAGTGGTTGCTGCTGACATCCGGTGATTTCGCCGCTGGGCGCTTCAATACCATGACCGTATCCTGGGGCAGTTTGGGCACGGTCTGGAACAAGCCCTTCGTGCAAGTCTTCTGCAGGCCGCAGCGTCACACGTACCTGTTCATGAAGACGTTCCCGACCTTCACGCTGAGCGCCTTCCGTCCGGCCTGCCGTGACGCGCTGCAACTCCTAGGCTCCAAGTCTGGAAAAGACGGCAACAAGATCGCGGAGTCGGGGCTGACTCCGGTGGCGGCCAAGCGGGTTGCGGCGCCAACGTTTGCCGAGGCGGAATTGGTTTTCGAATGCAGCACGATGCACGCGCAGTTTCTGGATCCGAAGGGCTTCCAATCCCCGACCATCGAGGCGAACTATCCATCGCGGGATTATCACTGCGTCTTCTTCGGTGAAATTCTGGCCGTGCGCGGCATCGCCTCTTATGCAGCAGAATGAAGAACGGCCGGATGCCGGCGGTCAGCCGCTGGTGGAGCTGATCGATGCGGGCAGCGCCTATCTGGCGCGCAAGGGCATCCCGTCACCCCGGGTGGTGTGCGAACTGCTTGCCGGGCGATTGCTGGGTGCGCCCCGGCTCGGGCTTCATGATTTTCTGCCGCTCCCGGTTGGCACCGCGCGCACCGCGGCTTTGCGCCGGGGGCTGGCACGGGTAGCGGCGGGCGAACCGGTCCAGTATGTGCTCGGCGAGTGGGATTTCCGCGGATTGACGCTCACGGTCGATCGCCGGGCGCTGATTCCCCGGCCTGAGACGGAACAGCTCATTGATCACGTCCTGGCCACACCTGCGCTCTGGCGCAACGAACGGCCGCGGGTGGTCGACGTGGGCACCGGCAGCGGCTGCATCGCGCTGAGTCTGGCTCAGGAGCGGCCTCAGGCGCGCCTCGTGGCGATTGACAGCAGCGCGGACGCGCTCGAACTGGCGCGCGAGAACGCCGACCGCTGCGGCCTCGCGGCATGGGTTGATTTTCGCGAGGGATCGGGATGCGGCGCCTTTCGGGCCGGCAGCATCGACGCCGTGGTGTCCAACCCCCCTTACATCCCCAGCGGCGTAGTGCCGACGCTTGATCGCTGGATTTGCGACCATGAGCCGCTCGCGGCGCTCGACGGTGGAGCGGACGGTCTGACCTGCATCCGCGCGATCACCCGGGATGCCGCCATGGTGCTCAAGCCGGGCGGGTGTCTTTTTTACGAGATCGGCGATGATCAGGGGCCCGCCGTGCGCGATATTCTTGAATCGCACGGGTTTGGCGATGTCGCGATTTGCAACGACTGGTCGGGACGGACGCGTTTTGCGACGGCCCGCCTGCGCGGACTGTGAGAAGAGAAAAGCTGAAAGCTGAAATGCTGAAAGCTGATGATCCCGCCCTTGCATCCTGCCGGCGCATCGGTTACCCTTATGCCCTCACTGCGCATGCGCTTCTACACCCGACGCCGGAGGCCCTCGTGACGCGATGCACACGCTGATCCAACCCGATGTTTTTCGCGGCCTTGCGGCCCCGGTCGTTCTTGCTGCGGGCTTCTTTGACGGTGTCCACCTCGGCCACCGCCGCGTGCTCGACGCCGCGATTGTGCAGGCCCGGGCCTCGGGCGGCCAGGCGTGGGCGCTGACCTTCGACCAGCACCCGCTCGCCGTGCTTGATCCGCAGCGGCGGCCGCCGCTGCTGACCCCGATCGAACACCGCCTCGGCCTGCTCGGGGCCGCCGGCATTGACGGCTGCCTGATGATCCCCTTCACGCGGGAACTCGCCGACTGCACGCCGGCCGACTTCATCGCGCAGATCACCGACGGCCCGTGCCGGCCCGTAAGCGCCGTCTGCTGCGGCGCCAGTTGGCGATTCGGCAGGCACGCCGCCGGCACACCCGACTGGCTGCGCGCGCACGGCATCGCTGTGACGATCGTCCCGGCCGCGCGCCACGCGGATCAGGCCGTCTCCAGCACCCGCATCCGAGAGGCGATTCGATCCGGCGACCTTGCGGCGGCCGCTACCATGCTGGGACGGCCCTACGCGATCTGTGAAACGGTGCGGCATGGCCGCGGCGTCGCCCGCACGCTTGGGATGGCGACCGCCAACATCCAGCCCGAAGCCGAAGTTCTCCCCCCCATCGGCGTCTACGCCGTCCGATCGGCGATCGGCGACCGTCCGGTTGAAGGCGTCGCCAACCTCGGGTTCCGTCCCACCTTCCCCGAAGCCCAGACCCCCAGCCCGATCCTCGAGGTCCACCTCTTCGACTTCGCCGGCGACCTCTACTCCGCCCGCATTGACATCGCCTTCATCGCGCGCATCCGCGATGAGTGCGTCTTCCCCTCCCCCGCCGCTCTCGCCGCGCAGATCCGCGCCGACTGCGAGGCCGCGCGCACCGCGCTCCGGGCGTGATTCGGAGTGCGTCAGAACGGATAGCGGACGCCCCACTGACCGATGAGGCCTGACGACACTTCGGCCAGGCGCAGGGTGTCGCGCCACGGGAGTACGGGACTTTCCAGAAGGCCCTTGCGGATGCAGGCCATCGCCTCCGCGATCTCGTACTCGAAGCCGTTCTTGAGGTGCGGCGTCCGGACCCGCTCCTCGGCGCCGCCCGCGCGGAGGATGGCCTCCTGGGCGCTGAAGAAGGATGGGATTTCGATGCTGCCGTCGGTACCGGCCAGCCGCGCGTGCGCGGTGCCGGGGGTCCGCACGCCGCAGGTGAGCACCGCCTGGGCGCCGTCCGGCCATTGGAAGATGATCGCCGCCTGTTCGTCCACGCCGGTCTTGCCGATCGCGGCGGAGCTGGCCGCCGGGTCGGGCAGGCTGCCGAAGGCCCACTGGGCGAGCGACAGGACATAGACGCCGACATCGAGCAGGCCACCGCCCGCGAGCTCGGGATTCAGCAGGCGCGACTCGGGGTTCCAGCCGCAGCGAAAGGAGAAATCGGCATCGAGGCGTCGCAGCGGGCCGATCCGACCGGCATCCATCCAGCCGCGCGCCGCAGACAGCGCGGGCAAAAAGCGCGTCCACAGCGCCTCCATGAGAAACAGGTTGGCGCGGCGCGCGGCGGCGATCATGGCGGCCGCATGCTCCAGCGTCGCGCCCAGCGGCTTCTCGCACAACACCGGTTTGCCCGCCGCCAGGGCCAGCAGGACATGATCCCGGTGGTAGCTGTGCGGCGAGGCGACGTAGATGGCATCGAGATCCGGGTCGGCCACGAGCGCGGCGTAACTGCCGTATGCACGCGGAATGGCGTGGCGGGCGGCGAATGCCTCGGCCCGGCCAAGGTCGCGCGAGCCGACCGCCGCCACGGCCGCGTCCGGAAGGGCGGTCACGGCTTCGGCAAATTGTCCGGCGATGCGGCCGGGTGCGAGGATTCCCCAACGGAAGGTCTGCATGGTTTAGGGTTCAGGTGTCAGGTGTCAGGGTTCAGGGTTCAGGGGGTGTAGACGCTCCAGGCGGTCGAGGATGCGGTCGGCGGCTGCGTGTTTGGTCAGCAATGGCAGGCACTCGGGATCACAGCCGGGGGCCAGCAGCGTGACGCGGTTGGTGTCAACGGCAAAACCCGCGTCGGACCGGGAGACGTCATTGGCGACGAGCAGATCCAACCCCTTTGCGACGAGTTTGCGTTGCGCCTCGGCGAGCGGGTCGCCGGTTTCGGCGGCGAAGCCGACGAAGAGACGCTCGCCCTTGTTCGGCCGCAGGGTCAGCAGGATGTCGGGATTGGGCTCGAGTTCGAGGACAGGCGCCATGTCGCGCTTCTTCAGTTTGACGGGGCTGGGCCGTTTCGGACGCCAGTCGGCCACGGCCGCGCACATGATCAGCGCCTGGGCGGCGGCCAGCTCGCGGCGGACCGCATCGAGCATCTCGCACGCGCTCACCACGTCAATGCGGCGGACGCCGGCTGGGGTGTCGCAGGCGACCGGCCCCGCGACCAGCGTGACCGCATGACCCCGCGCGGCCGCGCGTTCCGCGAGAGCGAAACCCATCTTGCCGGTGGAGCGGTTGCTGATGAAGCGCACCGGGTCGAGATGCTCGCGGGTCGGCCCCGCCGTTATTAGAATGCGCATGTTGCACCTCCTCTATGAACAGCCCTCAGCCGTCCAGCCGCGTTCCGTCACCGTCCCGTTTTCGAGCACGATCACGCGGTCGGCAAACGCCAGCAGTTCGGGCCGGTGGCTCACGATCACGGTCATGCGGCCGGCGGCGGCGTCCTGGAGCAGGCGGCAGATGTCGTTCTGGGTCCGGGTGTCGAGCGCGCTGGTGGGTTCATCCATGATGAGCAGGGAGGAGTCGCGCAGAACGGCGCGGGCAATGGCCAGGCGCTGCCACTGGCCCATGCTGGGTTCGACGCCCTCGTGGAGCCAGCGGCCGAGCGGCGTGGCGAGCGCCTGCGGCCACTGTCGCACGGTGTCGTCAAGCCCGACCCGGCTGGCTGCGGCGGCAACACGGGGGTCTTCGGGGAAACCGCTCGGATCGCCGATCCAGATGTTCTCGGCGGCGGTGAGCTGATACCGGCCGAAATCCTGGAACAGCACGCCCACCTGCCGGCGCCAGGCCACGGGATCGAAATCCCGCAGGTCGATGCCGTCCACGAGAATGCGGCCGTCGGTGGGATCGTACAGCCGGGCCAGCAGTTTCACGACGGTGGACTTGCCGGCGCCGTTGGCGCCCGCCAGCGCGAGCCGCTCGCCGGGATGCACCGTAAACGAGACCCCGTGCAGCGCGGGCCGGCCGGTGCCGGGATAGGCGAAGCTGACGTTCTCAAACACCAGCCCCGCGCGAACCGGCGAGGGGACCGGGCGCGGCGTCGGAGGCGCCTGCACACGCGCGGGCAGACCCAGCAGTTCATCAAAGGCCGTCAGAAACAGGGCGGATTGGTGCATGTCGACCAGCGCTGTCACCAGCGCGCCGACGAGTCCCTGGGCGCGCTGCACCGCCTGGGCATACATCACCAGGGCGCCCAGCGTGATGCCGCCGGCCAGGAGCCGTCCGGACATCCACAGGAGCAGGCTGGCGGCCACCACCAGCGTGAGCAGTTGCATCGCCAACTCCTCACCGAGCACCTGCTTGCGCCAGACCAGGCGCGCCGCCCGCAGGCGCTGGCGGACGGCATCAAAACGCCGGCGGCAGAAATCCCCGTGGCCGTGGAGACGCGCCTCCTTGGCATATTCGCCGGTGGTGAGCAACCGGTGGAAATAGCCGGCCTCGCGCTCGAGCGGCGTCAGCCTGCGGCGCCAGTCATACAGCCGGCGGCTCCGGTGCAGCCGCAGCGCCAGGCCCGGCAGGCCGGCGAGCGCCAGGGCCAGGGCCAGCAGCGGCTGCAAGGCGGCGAGCAGGGCGAGCACGCCGAGGAGCCCCACGGCGCTCTGGATGAGTTGGTACAGGCCGCTCAAAACGCCGACGGGGCGGGTCATCGCCTGTTCCTGCACCAGATGGAGGCGATTTTGCTCGCCGGTGTTCTCGAAGAAGGCGAGATCCAC
Source organism: Lentisphaerota bacterium (assembly GCA_016873675.1). Lineage (NCBI taxonomy): Bacteria > Pseudomonadati > Lentisphaerota > Lentisphaerota bacterium. The sequence continues at coordinate 8,379 of VGWG01000041.1, forward strand.
CTCGGACAACTTGCGATGCAGGAGGCCGTGGACATGGTCGCTGACGGCCATGGCGTGCTGCTCGGCCACCCAGGCAAGGAGCGTCCGCAGACCGGCGAGCGCCGCCATGACGGCGGCCCCGGCCACGAACCAGATCACCACCGCGCGGCTGGCGGGATCGTCGGCCAGACGCGCCCAAAAATCCTGCAATCCCAGCCCGCGCTGATCCGGCGCCTGCACAATCGCCGCCGCCGCATCCACGGCCCGCTTGAGCGCATACAAGGCGAAGAGAGGCAGGAGCGCGAGGAGGGTGACCAGTCCCGTCTGGAGGAGCGCCAGACGGGGCGAACTCCGCCAGGCCAGGCGCAGGGCGCGTCCGCAGGCGGCGGCCATCGCGCGCAAACGGGGGGGGTGCGTCATGCGCCGCCTCCCCTGTCGGCGGCCAGGTCGCGCCGCAGCAGATCCACGGCCGAGGCATCGGGTCGGAAGGCCAGAATCGAGGCCGGTACGGCGGCCAGCAGCGCATCAACGGTGGCGAGGCAGGGATCGAACAGCACAGGGTCCTGCCAGGGGATGGTGGCGACATGAACGAGGCGGTTGAAGGCCTCGCGGGGCGCGAGGGGCGTCAGACGGTTCTCGGCGCCGTGTTCGAGAAAGTAGATTCGGCGCAGCGGCGCCCATGCGTTGCGGGCGAAACCGGCGGAACTGGGCCAGGGCGAGCCGTAGACGCGGAAGGTCCGTGCCGGCGCTGCGCCCGCTGCGGGCGGCGGCCACTGCCGCAGCACCGGGCGCTCGTCGGTCAACACCGTGGCGCCTGCGGCATCGAGCAGCCGCGCGAGGGTGCTCTTGCCGCGGCCCGAGACCCCCACGCACAGAATGGCCTGACCATCCACAACCGCCGCATTGCCGTGGAGGACAAGGCCGCCATGCGCGCGCAGGCGCAAGCACAGCATGGCCACGCCAAAACTGCTGCCCCATGCCCGCTCATAGGACTCATAATAATCGGAGAAAAGCCGAGGATTCCAAGACACCTCGGCCTGTTCAAAGGTGAGAGGCGCGGCGATGTGCCAGAGGGTCTCGCCTGCGCGGTTGCGTCGGATCACCTCACAGGAGCGCCCGCGCACCGTAAACTCCCACGGAGCGTCGGGGGCGAGGGGGACCGCCATCACGGCGTCGTCCGGGCCGCGGCAGGAGACCGCACAGTCGAGGTCAGCGCCGTCGGCGGCAATCCAGAAGGGTGCGAAGAAACGTGGGAACTCCGACTCATTCCAATCGCCCGTGAGTGAGAAACGGACGTCGGCAAGCGACAGATTGGGATCCTTCATGGCAGTGACCGGTGAGACGTCAAGTCCCTGTACCGTGTGCGATCAACTCAAGACAACGCGCCCGGGGCGCCGACAGACATTCACACAGGCGTCAATTCCACGCCCTGATCTCACAACTCTTTGGTTGACTCCAGTGTGCCGACGCTGCCGGGGCCTCCCAGTTTCTCGCTGCCTGTCAAAGCCAAAGCCGGACTGACATAGTTGCCACCGCCGTCCAAGTCGAGTTTGTTCACCTCGGGCGCGACGTACTCTTCGCCACTATACTCTCTAGCACGATCTTGCCAGCCCATACACGTTCTCCCATTTAGGGGGCCATTTTAAACCACCCCGGCCGTTGCTGTCAACCTTTCATTCGAGGAATATCTGATTTTTTCAACCCTGTTTCTCCACCAGCCCCATCCGCGTCAAATCACTCAGAAATCGCCGCACGTCCGCGCAGGCCGTTTCGCGCGGAATGTGATACCGTGCGACGATCGCCGCATCGAGATCCTCCTCCGTGCGGGGGGTCTCAATCAGCGCCCAGAGCCATCGGCCGACGCCGTTCAAGGTATACACGCTGGCGGTACACCCCTGCACGGGGATCAGCAGATGCTCGCCGGCCACCGAGCGGGCCACCACGTCTTTCTTCTGGAGGTACGTCATCGCTCAATCCATTCTGCGCAAGCGGTAGAATCCCTGTGTCGTGACGGTGGAGACCGGAACAGCCACGGTGGAGAGCGGCGCCTGGGGTGCGATGGCTGTCCCGGGCGCAGCCCAGTCCGTCGCGTTTGTGAACGCCCAGGAGACGGCCTGCCAGTCGTCCGTGGCCAGCAGGGATGCGTTGTGTTCGATGTGGTACGTGCGGTTCGACGCCGCCTCGAACGCGATTGTCCGGCGTTCGCCATTGGACAGGCGCGCGTCCGTGATCCGGAGCACGAAATTGGTGGGGTCGGTACGGGCCTGAAGCTCCTGCCAGGTTCGCCAGCCATCCAGATCCGGATCGGCGAGATCGGCGTTGGGGGCTAACTGGCCATACTGCACCAGTCCGGCGACTTCCGTGCCCCGGGCGGTCACGTCGTGGCGGAAGACCAGCGCCGGGTCGCCTGAAAGACTCAAACACATCAACCGCTCCCTGACACCGGGGCGGCTTGAAATCAGCGGATTCTGCGCCGCCCGCCGCACCCCAAGGCGGAGCACATCGCCCAGCCGCACGGTGCCGTCCGCCGTCGCCTGCGAATAGAGATCCACGCCCACCACGTCCCCCTCGTCATCGAGGAAAAACCCCGTCGTGCCGATCGCGGCCGCAAACCCGGTGTTCGGTTCGAACAATCCATAAGGGATGATGGTTATGGACGAGGTCAGAAACTGCCACACATTGACCTGGCACCCGATCATGACGGCGATCATCGGATTCGTCCAGTTGCTCGCTTTAATGTCATTGACCGACACGGTGGTGCTGGCCCTCAAGAGTTTCCGGGGATCAAAACCGATGGATGACTTGTTGCTGTGTCCGAAGAAATGAAAGAGTCCCGAACCCGCCTTCAGCGCCGGAATCAAGCTGTTCGTCTTCACGATGATCAAGTTGCTGGGGTCGCTCGCATGGGGGTAGTTGGAGACGAACGTCCGGCCTGCGGCCTGAAGCGGCGCGATCAGCTTGTCGGTGGCGATGTCAAACGGGTAGTCCTTGTTCGGATCGGGATTGTCGGACCAATCGGGGGCCACAGCGGCATAGCGCTTGGCCAGCGTGCCGTCGCGCCGCAGCCAGGCCCCTTCGTAGGCTTTCGTCTTTTGTACCGCGAGGGCCACCTCCTGGGTCCGGGTGGTCGGCAGGCGGCCGATGGCCACGTCCGCGAGTCCGTCACTATCCACATCGCCCAGCGCCGCGTCAAGAGCCGCAGTCATGCCCAGTCCATTGTTGAAACGCTGCCCGGCGATGATTGTGGGGATCAGGCAGGCCGTGTAATCGTTGACCGAGAATCGCTGATGCTTGAAATCGAGCGCGCCGGCGCCGGCGAGCAGGAGGTAGCGCAGGGGGCGTTCTCCCCAGGCGGTGAGACCGGTCGCACAGAAAGCGCGGATGGCCAGCGGATCAACCAGCCCGAAACTGTAGCGATTGTAGAGGGACTCGACATCCACGATCACCGTTCGCAACCCTTGCGCATTGCGGAAGGCGGCCAGATCCTGGAGCGCCGCGCGAAAGCCGACGCACCACCCCTCGGGCGGAATCAGCATGACGTAGTCGGCGGCGTGGGCCGACGATTCCCAGTCCACGTCGCGCACACCGCGTACGGCGGGTTGCCGGACGCCAGCGGACTTGGAAAAAACCTGATAGACCTGTCCGCTGCCGCCGCAGGGGAAGGCCGCGATCCAATTGGAGGCCGCGCCGTCGCGCGTGAGCGTAACCGGCTCCACAACCACCGGCGCGTGGGTCGTGGTCACATCCAGCACCGCGACATCGTTGGAGGCAAATCCCGATACCGCCACCGTGTTGCTCTCCCCGCCGGTGCAGCGCAGCGCGCCATTGCGCGCGCGGTAGAGGCGCGGATACGTGAACGTACAGGACATGCAGAGAAACCGGGTGTAATCGTAGAGCGCCACGGATTCCGCTGGCTCCGTGGCGAGATTTTCAACTTTCAAAACAGCCGCATTGCCCGTCAGGTTGGTGAATGAGAATGGGTAGGTGAAGGCCTGGTACTGCTCGCCCGGCCATGTCGCCGGCGGCCCGAGTATTTTGCCGCCAACCGACACCTGCGCCACGTGTGCATCCAACGACTCTTCCACCTCGTAGACGGACATCAGATTGACGGTGACCGAGCCGGTCCATAGGTTCGTTGCACAGTCATCGAGTGGCGCATTGATTTGCACGACACGAGAACCATCCCTTCCCAGCAGAAACCCCGGATTGAAAGCGAGATACGAGGCCGGGGCATCGGCCAACGAGCTGAAGGAGACGCGGGAGAGATAGGTGGTGCCCTGGAGCGTGATCGCATCGGTGAACCACGCATTCGTCATGACCGGATCGGGTGGCGTCATCGCCAGAGGCGCCATGTGCAAGCCGGGCGCCTGGGAGACCCAGTAGACGTTTTCGGGCGCGAAACGCGAGGCGGCGGGCAGGCCGTGGAAGAGGAGCGCGTCGCCGTCGGCGAGCCAGGCGACGGGGGCGCCCTAGCAGGCGAGCGCGAGGTTGGTGCCGGCGATGGCCGCCGCCACGGCGGCGGCGTTCCAACCGCCGGCCGTCGCGAGTTCCTGGGCAGTCACGCGGTAGAGGCCCTCGTGCCGCAGGCTCAGGCGCACACGGTCCGCCGGCACGCTGTTGGTCCAGGCGCGCACGCGGTCTCCGGTCCCGATCCAGGACTTGGGCGGCGGCGCGTCAGCAGCCAAGGCCTGCGTCCCGATCACGGAGGCGAGGGTGGCCGACGGAACTTTGCGCGGCGCGGCGGCTGTCTGGATGAGGCCCTCCCACGCGGCCACCGGCTGGTCCGCGCCATGCCGGGACACGATCAGCAGGTCGTATCGCACGGAGTCGCCGGCCCGCGCGAGCGGGTCGGCCAGTTCGTAGGATCCGCCCGCTTCGTCGCCCCGTGCCCGCACGTAACCGGACCCGACCGGCTCGGGCGCCTGATCGGGACGCTGGCGCATCACGCGGAACGCCCCCACGCCGAGCTCGGCTGTGGTCTGCCAGGAGACGCGGACCTCGCCGTCCGCCGCTCGGGCCGAAGCCTCGAAACGGGCGATCTCGGCGTCCGCCGCATAGAGCACGCCCCCCCGCTTTCGCCGGCCGGCAGCGGGCGCGCACTGAGAAGGAGGGCGCTTGCGGCAGCAAACACGGGAACCCGGCAGGCCAGACGAGATAACGCGCAGTGCCTGAAATTGCTCATTGCCCGCCATTATACCATATCTGGGGCGAATTCGGCAATCCCGGGACAAGCTTCGCCGTAGTCGGTTAGCGACAGAGTGGGAGAGTGTGGGAGAGTGTGGGAGTGTGAGTGTGGGAGTGGGAGTGTGGGAGTGTGGGGAAGATGAAGATTAAGTAACCTCAACAGAACTGCCATGCGCCCCTACGCCAGCCCCTGGCAGATGGTGATGCAGATCACGCCGACGATATCGTCGGCGGTGCAGCCGCGAGAGAGGTCGTTGACGGGTTTTCCGGTGCCCTGGAGGATCGGGCCGTAGGCGATGGCGCCAGCGAGGCGCTCGGTGATCTTGTAGCAGATGTTGCCAGCCTGGAGGTCGGGGAAGATCAGGACGTTGGCGTCGCCGGCGATCGTGCCGGCCGGGTTTTTCGAGGCGGCCACGGACGGCACGAGGGCGGCGTCGGCCTGGAGCTCGCCGTCCACGACGGCGTCGAGACCGATCGCGGCGAAACGCGCGCGCGTCTTTTCCATGGCCTCTCGCATCTTGTCAACCAGCGGATGCTTGGCCGATCCCTTGGTCGAGAAGCTGAGGAACGCGAGCCTGGGCCGTTTACCGAGCAGGGAGCGGCAGGTGGCGGCGGTGGCCTGGGCGATATCGACCAACTCGTCGGCGGTGGGGCAGATGTTGACGCCGCAGTCGGCATAGATCAGGACATCGTCGCCGGAGGGCGTGGGGCGCGGGAGGTCCATGAGGAAGCATCCCGAGGCGAGGGAGATACCCGGGGCGGTTCCGACGCAGGTGAACGCGGCGCGCAGCATGTCGGGGGTCGAGGCGATCGAGCCGGCGACCAGGCCGTCGACATGGCCGCACGCGAGCAGCATATTGCCGAAGAAGAGGCGCTTGGAGGAAAGGGTGGCCGAGGCCTCCTCGAGCGTCATTCCCTTGGCCTTTCGGCGCGCATGAAGCGCCACGGCGAGCGCGGGGAGCAGGTTCGAGGCGGTGTAGTCCATGCACGGGATGCCGTGGGCGGCGAGGGTTCCGCCTGCCCGGGCCTCCGCCGCGGCCAGCTCGGCTGGGGTGGCGAGGACGACGGGCGCGCAGAGGCCGCGGGTCTTGGCCTGGATCGCGGCGGTAATGACGCGGGGGTCGTGGCCTTCGGGGAGGACGATGGTTTTGCGGGCGGCCCTGACGACGGGGGTGAGGCGTTCGAGCAGTTGCATGGGTCAGTGTCCTTGACGGGAGAGGATGGCGAAAGTCTCGCGGGCAATCATCAGTTCTTCATTGGTAGGGATGACAATCGCCGGCAGGGAGGAATCGTCGGTGGAGACGGGGCCTGACTTTCCAAAATTGGTCGCCTGGTTGCGCGCGGGGTCGAGCCGGCAGCCGATGGCGGCGAGGCGGGTGATGATCGCCTCGCGCGCGGGGAAGGAGTTCTCGCCGATGCCGCCGGTGAAGATGATCGCATCGGCGCCGCCGAGCAGGGTGTAATAGCCGCCGATGTAGAGCGCGGCGCGGTGGCCCACCATGTTGAGCGTGGTCACGGCCACCTCCTTGCCGGCAGCTGCGGCGGCGACCAGCTCGCGCATGTCGCCGGATCCGGTGCCCGCGCACCCCAGCAGCCCCGACTGCTTGTTGAGGAGCGTGTCGATCTCGTCGAGCGAGAGCTTACCCTCACGGGCGAGGTAGAGAACCACAGCGGGATCGAGATCGCCCGAGCGGCTTCCCATGATGAGGCCTGCCAGCGGGGTCATGCCCATGGTCGTATCGAGCGACTTGCCGCCGGCCACGGCGGCGATTGACGACCCGTTGCCGAGATGGCAGATGATCAAACGGGTTTGCTCCAGCGGCTTGCCGATGATTTGGGCGGCGGCGGCGGCGACAAACTGATAGGAGATGCCGTGAAATCCGTATTTGCGGATGCGGAGGTTCTCGTAATAGGCGCTGGGAATGGCGTACAGGAAGGCGTGCTTGGGTATCGTATGGTGGAAGGCGGTGTCGAACACCGCGATGTTGGGCGTGTCCGGGAAGACCGTTTCGCAGGCGACGATGCCGCCGAGGTTGGCCGGATTGTGGAGCGGCGCGAGGGGGCTGCACTCGCCGATCCCGGCCTTGGTCACATCATCCACAATGACCGCCGCCGAAAATTTCTCGCCGCCGTGCACGACACGGTGGCCGATGGCGTCCACTTCGGTGAGCGCCTTGATGACGCCGCAGGCGGGATCGACCAGCATGCGGCAAGCCAGGGCGAGGGCCTTGCCATGATTCTCGGCATGGATGGTCTGCTCGGTCTTGGCTTCGCCGTCGCGCTGATAGGCGAGATTGCCATTGGGCATGCCGATCCGTTCGACGAGGCCTTTGGCCATCATGGTCTCGGTAGCCATGCTGAAGAGCATGAACTTCAGGGACGAGCTTCCCGAATTGATCACCAGAATCTTGTCAACAGCTTGTTTTGACATGTCCATCCTTACAGAACGCCGATTGGGGCATCAACGGCCCGGAGCGAAACGGGCGCCGCGACACATCGGCCAGGCCGCGCCGGGACCCCAAAAAAGAATTGATTTTGCGCTTCCGTTGCCAAAGAATCAAGCTTGGATTTAAACTTTTTCACGCCCCTGCTTTCCCCCCTGCTCGCCAAAGCCGAAATACCGCGCCGCGTTGCGGTAGCAGATGTCCCGAACGATCTCGCCAACCCACGCGATGTCGTTGGGAATACGCCCGGCGGCGATGTCGGAACCGAGGAGATTGCAGAGGATGCGGCGGAAGTATTCATGGCGGGTGTAGCTGAGAAATGAGCGGCTGTCGGTGAGCATGCCCACGAAGCGGCTCAGCAGCCCGAGCTGGGAGAGCGCCTCGAGCTGGCGCAGCATCCCGTCGCGCTGGTCGTTGAACCACCAGCCGCTGCCCAACTGCATTTTGCCTGCCACGGGGCCGCGCTGGAAGCTGCCGAGCATGGTGGCGAGGAGTTCGTTGTCGCGCGGGTTGATCGTGTAGACGATGGTCTGGGGCAGGGCGTCGATCTGATCGAGCCGATCCCACAGCCGCGCCAGGGCCTGTGCCACCGGCCAGTCGCCGATCGAGTCGAACCCGGTGTCGGGGCCGAGCGCCCGAAACATCCGCGTATTGGTATTGCGCAGCGGGCCGTAATGGATCTGCCAGGTCCAGCCCGCCGCCGCATCCATTTTGCCGCATTCGAACAGGACGGCTGAACGGAACTGTTCGATCTCTCCGGCGGTGACCGTCCCGCCGCTGCGAGCCTTGGCAAAGATCGCGCGCACGCCGGCTTCCGTGTAGGGTGCGGCGTAGACCGTCTCCACGGCATAGTCGGAGAGGCGGCAGCCGGCGGCGGAAAAGAAATCGTGGCGTTTCTGCAGTGCGCAGAGGCAGTCGTCCCAAGTCCGCACCCCGGTGCCGACGGCCGCGCCCAGCGCATCCATCCAGGCGTTCCAGAATGCGGAGCGATCCAGGGCCAGCGCTTTGTCGGGGCGCCAGGTCGGCAGCATCCGTACCCCAAACCCTTCGCGCGCCACCTTCAGGTGATGTTCGAGCGTGTCGGTCGGGTCGTCCGTCGTGCAGACGACTTTCACGCCGCTGCGCGTCATCAGGCCGCGCGCCGAACAGGCCGGCGTGGCAAGCTGCGGATTGACCCGGTCCCAGATCGCCTGGGCCGAGGCGGGATCGAGCAGGTCGCTGATCCCGAAATAGCGCGACAGCTCCAGATGCGACCAATCATACAACGGATTGCGCAGCAGGTAGGGCATGGTGGCGGCGAACGCGGCAAACTTCTCGCGGTCGGATGCATCCCCGGTGATGAGGCGCTCGGCCACGCCATTCGTGCGCAGCGCCCGCCATTTGTAATGATCGCCGCCCAGCCACACCCGCGTCAGGTTCTCCCAGCGCCGGTCCTCGGCCACATCCTGCGGCTGCAGGTGGCAGTGGTAGTCGATGATCGGCATCGCCTCGGCATAGCCGTGGTAAAGCGTCTGCGCCGGTTCATTCTCCAATAGAAAATCGTCATGAATGAAGGGTCGTTTCGTCATGCCTGTCTCCACCTTTCCCGTGAGGCGCTTGCATAAACTCCTTCGTCGGTTATGCAAGCGCCGTATTCAGAAGCCAGTATTCAGTATTCAGAATGGGAACCCTCTCACCGGCAACGTGTACCCTTATTCTGACTCCTGAATTCTGACTTCTCTTCAGAACTCCGCGACCGGGGTTCCGCCATCCATCCAGCACATCATATTCGCGACGAGGTAGTTCCAGTTCTGGAAACCGTGATTGAGGATCGGCGCGCCGTTCTCGGGCTGGTAATATTCATGCAGCGCGCCCGTCTTTTCCAGATCCGCGCCGAACAGGGCGATCGTCTTCTGCGCGAGCTCGCGGGCATCGTCCTCAAACCCGCACGTGACCAGGCCGCGGAACGTCAGATAATTGGAGATGCCCCAGACCGGTCCGAGCCAGGACGACGGGTTTCCCGACGCGCGCAGGTTATACATCTTCTCCATCTTGGAGAGCGTCCGGACGCCGAACGGCGCGTTGAATGTGGCCGCGTTGCGGTAATGGTCCCGCACCATCCGTTTGGCCTGCCTGGGCGTGGCGATGCCCGCCCACATGGCCAGGAAGCCGGACCAGACGCCGATGCGCTGGATGAGGCACGGCCAGTCCCGGGGCTGACCCGAGTGCGCGGCGCTCCGCTGCCTCGCGACGGGCGTCAGATTCAGATCGACGCTGTAATAGAAGCCGTCGCGCTCGTCCCAGCAATGCTCGCGGACGGCCTCGCGCAGCGCGTCGGCGTCCTGCCGGTACTGGGCGGCGACTTCATCCAGCCCCACCCGGTCCAGGAGGTAGGCCATGGCCAGCAATTCCTTATACATGAGGCAATTGAGATAGATCGAGCCGCTGCTGCGGGGCGGCCGGCCAAAGGTGCAGGGGTCGTTGTCAACGCCGATGGCGGCATCGTTCTGCCAGAAGTAGAGTCCGCACGCGTGGCGGTGGTGATTGCGGTAGTTGTTGACGAAGTACTGGAGATACATCAGGTCCTCGCGCAGCCACTCGGCATCACCACCCGCCTGCTGCACGATAAACGCGGCATGCTGGGCCAGGCAGGGCTTGTGCATGTTCTGCGCGTAGATATCCGCAGGCGCCGCATTGCCGGAGCGGTTGATCCAGATGGGGATCCAGCCGCTGTGTTTCCGGGCATAGAGCAGCCAGTTCTGGATGCACCCCTTCTCATAGCCCGCGAGCGTTTCACGCTCGGCGGGATCGTTCGTGGCGGCGACGATCTGCCGCAGCGCCACGTTGGTGAGCCACGAGTCCCAGTCCCACAGGACATCGCAGTACTGGGCGCTGCCGGGAGTGAGAAACGGCAGGCCGATCTCCCCGCCCGGCTCGCGGTACATGCCGTGATAATCCGTTGCCAGAAACGCCCGTAACCGCGCCGCATGCTGTGCTGATGTGTGTGCCATAATCCCTCGAGCCTCCTGCAAAACCCCTCCGGGGTGTTTGCAAGAGAGAAGTCAGGAGTCAGAATACAGGAGTCAGACTATGAGAACACGCGGCCCGTGAGAGCGTTCCCATTCTGAATTCTGAATGCTGGCTTCTGAAACCTGCGCTTGCAGAACCGACGAAGGAGGTTTTGCAAGCGCCTCCCTCGTTCTGAAGAAACCCCGGTGGTATGCACACCATAATAACCCAACCGCACCGGCTTCTCCACTGTTAAATGGGAATTCGCCCCGATAGGGCGCATGGCAGTTCTGATGAGGTCGTTAATTCCTAATCGTAATCGTAATCGTAATCCCCCGCCCTTTGCCGATCCGGCTCGTAGACGGCTCCCGGCTCATGCACACGATCAGGGGATGTGCTGCGGATCAATCCGACCAGCATGGAGACAATTCGAACGAGGATCTCTTTTCCCGGTTCAGCCTGCGCAAGCAGCTTCTTATCTGACCGACTCCTGATAAACAGTCGAGGCTCTTGCAAAACCCCCTCTGGGGTGTTTGCAAGAGAGAAGTCAGAATACAGAAGTCAGAATACAGGAGTCAGGAGTCAGAATAATAGAACACGTTGCCCGTGAGAAGGTTACGATTCTGAATACTGAATTCTGGCTTCTGAATACGGCGCTTGCAGAACCGACGAAGGGAGGTTTTGCAAGCGCCTCAGTCAGCTTCTCATGATCAAAAACCGTTTTCACGGGTGACATTTTATGATCACATGCAGGAGCAAAGCAAGATTACGATTATGATTACGATTACGATTATGATTACGATTACGATTATGATTACGATTAAGTAACCCTCATCAGAACTGCCATGCGCCCGAATTGCTGGCTGGACTGAAAACCGGCTATACCATCCTCCCGATTCTTGTTATTATCCCGTCCGATCCTTGGACACAGGAAGGCGGATGCATGTTTGGGAGACGGAAGACGAAGTCGAATACGGGCGCGCAGCCGGCCCGGCCGAAGCCCGCCCGCGACCCTTTTGCGGCGGTGTTGATGGCGGCCGAGGGCGTGCACGAGGAGACCGGGGCGTCGGGCGCGGTGGTTCTGGTGCGCGCGATGCCCGTGCCCATGCGCTATGCGCGGCTTTTGGGCCGGTTTCTCGGCCGTGAACGAATCGCGCGCATCATTCTGGATGAACACGGCGGATTCTTCTGGCGGCAAATTGACGGCGTGCGGACTCTCGGTCAGATCGCCGAGGCCGTGCGCAAGCAGATGAACCGCTCGGAAGAGGAGACCCGCGAGGCGGCCATCACCTTTACGCAAGACTTGATGAAGCGCAACCTCATCGTCCTCAAAGTGCCCCTGACGCCGATACAACCATGACGACGCCACTTAAGACCTCGTTCACCTATACGCTCACCGGCGACCAGCAGCGGCTCCTGAAAGAGCTCGTCGCCCTGGGCAATTACAAACCCTGCAAGGTCCCCCACACCGTCGTGGCGGTCGAAGGGCCCAACTGCCACATCAACCTCTACACCAGCGGCAAGTGTCTGGTGCAAGGCAAGGGGGCGCAGGATTTCGTCCTGTTTTATCTGGAACCGGTCGTGCTGGGCGCGGCGGGCGTGGGCTACGAGGAGGTGCTGCACCCCGAGGCGGTGTCTCCGCACATGGGCATTGACGAGAGCGGCAAGGGTGATTTCTTCGGGCCTCTGGTGGCCTGCGCCGCCTATGTGAACCCTGACCTGGCGAAGACCATGCAGGAGATTGGCGTCAAGGACTGCAAGCAGCTTTCGGACAAGCAGGTGCTGGCGATTGGCTCGCGGCTGCGCGACCTGCTCGGACGCAATCGCTACACGCTCGTCGCGATTGGTCCGGAGGCGTATAACCGCCTCTACGCCAAGTTCCGCAACGTCAACAGCCTGCTCGCCTGGGCGCATGCCCGCTGCATCGAGAATCTGCTGGAGACGGTCGCAGACTGTCCGCGCGCGGTGGCCGACCAGTTCGGATCCGAACAGGTGATCAAGCGGGCGCTCATGAAGAAAGGCCGATCGATCATTCTGGAGCAGCGCCACAAGGCGGAATCGGACATCGCGGTGGCCGCCGCCTCGGTGCTGGCGCGCGAGGCGTTCCTCCGCGGCCTGCTGCGCCTGGGCACCGAGATGGGGATCACCGCGCCCAAGGGCGCCTCCGAGCAGGTGCGCGCCGCGGCCGTCGAATTGGTTCGCAAGCACGGCGTCGAGGCGCTGCTGCGGGCCTGCAAGTGCCATTTCCGCACGACCGACCAGGTGCTCGGTGCCTGCGGCAAGACCCGCGCCGATCTGCCGCCGGAGGGGCGTGTGGTTTCGCGCACGATGGAGCCGACCGCAGGCGCTGCAATAAGGGCGCACACATGACAACAACTCAAATCATGGCGCGAATCGATACGTTGGCGATTGCGCTTCGCGAACTCACGGAGCAGCAGCTTCGCCTGATCGAGACCGTCGTCGTCCAGTTTCGGCGACCGTTCCTCAGGATCGAGCGCCACTGCGACTCCGACATCGTGGATGACCGATTTCTGCACGATTTCGGCGACGTGCTGCGCATTCATCATTGCTTCTCGAAAGAGGCGCTTTCGAAGGACCGTTTCGAATACGCGTTCGAAAAGACCCTCAATTTGTCCGGAAGAACGGCGTCACTTGCCGCCTCGCGCACCAACCGCGGTCATGACATCACCATTGAAGGGGTATCCTGTTCGCTCAAGACCCAAGCTGACAAAGGCATCAAGGAACATGAAATCCACATTTCGAAGTTCATGGAGCTGGGCAAGGGACGTTGGCCCAAGACCGCAAGCGGTCTCGGAGAACTCCGCAACCTGTTCCTTCGGCACATGGACGCTTACGAGCGGATATTCACGCTGCGATGCCTGACCAAGAGTCCCGAGGGCTGGCGGTACGAGTTGGTCGAGATCCCGAAGGCCCTGTTGCAGGAAGCCGAACATGGGCAACTCGAAATCCAGCGCAAGACCAAACAGGAGACCCGACCTGGCTACTGCCGCGTCAGGGACGCCGAAGGCGAACTGAAGTTCGAACTTTACTTCGACGCCGGATCAGAGCGGAAACTCCAGATTCGTCACCTCCGCAAGAGCCTTTGCACGGTACATGGTCAGTGGTTGTTCGCAACCGGATAGAGCGGCAACGTCGGCGCGATGTGACCGATCCGGTCGAGTGCTATCTTCACGTACCCCGGGTTTAACTCGATACCGAGACACTGGCGCTGATACTCCCGGCACACTAAACCGATCGTGCCCGATCCAAAGAACGGGTCGAGCACCACGCCGCCAGGCTTCGATCCGGCCAGGATGCATAGACGCACGAGTTCCGGAGGAAAGACCGCAAAATGCGCACCATGAAATCCGTTTGTGCTGATATTCCAGACCGTGCGCCGGTTCTTTGGTCCGGCACCGTTGGCCGACGGTTCTTGGATCGCCTGAAAATCATAGAAATACGACTCTGACTTGCTCATCAGGAAGACATACTCATGCGCCCGGGTTGGGCGGTCCTTCACGGATTCCGGTTGACAGTTCGGCTTGTTCCAGACGATATCTGATCGGAGAAACCACCCGTCCGCCTGTAATGCCAAAGCCAGCCGCCAGGGCACGCCGATCAGGTCTTTCGGTTTGAGACCTTTCGGGGTCGGCGGCCGATAACTCATAGCCCGGCCAGGGTTCTTTTTGTCCGGCGCGCGCCAACGGCGGTCGCCGCTGGTGTACGAATCTCCGATGTTGAGCCAGAGCGTGCCATCTTCCCGAAGCGTTCGACGCACTTGCCGAAAGATCCCGACTAGATCGGCTATGTAGACGTCTAGATCATTCTCCGCGCCTATCTGCCCGGAAATTCCGTAATCGCGCAATCCCCAATAGGGTGGACTCGTGACACAGCACTGAAACACATTGTCCGGAATAGTGGCTAGCGCCAGGCGTGAATCCCCCTCGATGATGCGCATATCATTTTCGTGATAGACTTCTCGAACAAAAGCGGTTTGGCCCGCGTTTTCTTTCGGAATCTGATAGGTGGTGGTTTTGCTCATGTTTGCCTCTTGAGATACTCGCGTGCGATGAACTGACTCAGCAGTCGTAACGCTTGGCGTTTCTCACGTGTGCCGAGTTGCTCCAGTTCCTGTAGCTTGCGATGCAAGCGGCTGCTCATCGACCGATTGGGTGTGTCACGTCGGCCATGGACGTTGAGCAGGTCATCAACCGAAACGCCGAGCGCCTGCGCTAGGCGCGGCAAGATGGTTGTCGGCGGATGTCGGGTCTCACCTTCGTAATAAGCAATCATCCGACGGGATACGCCAATCTCGCTGGAAAGTTTCTTCTGTGTGAAACCTCTCGCCTTGCGAAACGTCGCCAAGCGTTCGCCAAAACCGTTGACATCGCTTGCTTCTTTCTTAGGCATCCGAATCTCCCTGCTGCGGCTGATGTGTTCCGTAGATGTGCCGGTTGTGAACGCCTCTCCGTTCTTCTAAAGAGGATATGCACTGTTGTACGATATTCGTACATTATTCCGTGATGAAAAGCAAGCACATTCTGATGATTTTCGCACGTCAGTGATAAATCTGATTAATCACGAAAATTGCCGTTGAACAGGTGGAGAGGTTTGCAGTATGATGCGTTCAAGAAGATAGAGTGGGAGACGATTATCCATGCAGATCCCTGTACGACCAGACAGTGTTATCGGCTTGCACCGGCCCACGGCCTTCATTCTCGTCGGCGCGACGGCGACCGGCAAGAGCGCCGTGGCCCAGATTCTGGCGGAACGCCGAGGCGCGGCGGTGGTCTCGGCCGATTCGATGCTGGTTTATCGCGGCATGGACATCGGCACGGCCAAGCCGTCCGCCGGAGAGCGCGGCGCGGTCCCCTATTTTGGCATTGATCTGGCCGATCCCTCCGAATCGTACAGCGCGGGTGCCTGGGTGCGGGCCGTGACGCCAGCGTTCCGCGCGCCAACTGCGGGCGTTCCGATTGTCGTCGGCGGCACCGGGCTTTACATCCGGGCGCTCCTCTCCGGTCTCGACGCGCCTGCGGCCGACGGTGCAGCCCGCGCGCGCTGGCAGGGCGTTCTGAAAACGGAAGGGATACCGGCATTGCAGCGCGCCTTGCTGGCGCGCGATCCACACGCGCTGGATCCTCTGGCCGACCCGCTCAATCCGCGCCGCCTGATCCGCGCCTTGGAGCGTCTCGATGCGGGGGGCGGCGCCGTCGAAAAACCTGCCGGTCAGGGTCCCGTGCCGCTGGTCGTGGGGCTGCGTATGCCCCGGCCGATCCTGCATCGCCGCATTCGCGAGCGCGCCGAACGGATGTTTGACAACGGGCTAGCCGAAGAGGTTCGCGCCTTGCGCGCCCGGTTCCCGATTGGGTCGGAGACCGCCCGCGCGGCCATCGGCTATGCCGAGGCCGGCGCGTGGCTTGACGGTCACTTGACCCGTGCTGAGGCGGTCGAGCGCACGGTCATCCGCACGCGCCAGCTCGCCAAGCGGCAGGAGACGTGGTTTCGGCATCAGGCGCAGGTCGTCTGGGTGGACGCCACGGGCTTGGAATCGGCCGCAGCCCTGGCGGACCGCGTCAACGAACAGTGGGAGGAAC